>WFQA01000042.1 GCA_015487255.1 Paracoccaceae bacterium
CTGAGCTTTTACCGCTGGACAACCGCCTGAGCAATGAAGATGGCACGGCCTATACCACCATCAAAAACCCCTCGATGTTTTCCAACAATATCGAGATGATCAACGGTGAGTTTTCGATCACCGTGGAGGACCTGACCGCCAAAGACAGCCCTGACTCGCTGGACACGGTGGCAATGGAGGCTTCTTTCGTTGGGCCAAAAGGGTAGAATTTTCGGGTGACGATGGACCGGGTTATTCCGGTTGGCCCGGACCATCCGTTTTTTGGCGGGGCTGGCACAGATGTGCTTATGCATGGTGCTACCGGCATCGGCTCACCGCTGGTGGATGAGGAATGGTCCTGTATCACTGCTTGGGGGGGGCGATCTATGTTGACGGGGAGATGGTTGATGATAACCGGATCATCCATATCATGGTTTCCGAGCGCACACGGGATGCGGATTATCAGGTCGGCTTTGGCGTGGCCCAGCCTGATGAACTGGAAATCCACCTCGCGATGCCCCCCGCAAAGGCCTCTCCCGATGGCCCCGTGCCCAGCCCGGTGCCAACAGGTGTTATGCTGCCCAATGGTGCTGAGCAGCCGTTTATCCATGTGAATTTTTATGGCAATGCTGAATTGCAGGGCAACCGGTTTTACAACGCCAATTAGGGCGGCGCACAATAGTCCTATACATTTGCGCAAAATGCCCTTAAACAGCGCCCCTTGGCCCCTGTGCAAAGGGGCGCTGTGCTGGCAAGGCCTCCCTGAACGGGTTGTCGGATTGCCCGCCACCCCTATATCAGAGACCGACCCGTGATCAAAACCCTGACCGATGCGCTGGCCCAGCGTGGCTATGAAACCCTCACCGAAGTGCAAGAGGCCGTCACCGTGCCCGCCCTTGAAGCGGCGGACCTGCTGGTCTCGGCCCAGACCGGCTCCGGCAAAACCGTGGGCTTTGGCCTGGCCATTGCCCCGACCATTATGGAGGATGAGGTTTTTGGCCCCGCCGCAGCGCCGCTGGCGCTGATCATCGCACCCACGCGCGAGCTGGCCTTGCAGGTCAAGCTCGAGCTTTCATGGCTATATGCGCAGGCCGGCGCGCGGCTGGCCTCATGTGTTGGCGGCATGGATATGCGCGAGGAGCGGCGCAACCTGTCACGCGGGGCGCATATTGTGGTGGCCACGCCGGGGCGGCTGCGCGACCATATCATGCGCGGCTCGATTGATCTGCGCGCCATCCGCGCCGTGGTGCTGGACGAGGCCGACGAAATGCTCGACCTTGGCTTTCGCGAGGATCTCGAATTTATTCTTGAAGCCGCGCCCGAAGCGCGCCGCACGCTGATGTTTTCGGCCACCGTGCCCAAAACGATCGCCACATTGGCAAAGAATTACCAGCGCGATGCGGTGCGGCTTTCGACCAGGAGCGAGCGCGGCCAGCATGCCGATATCGAATACCGGGCGATGAGCGTGGCCCCGCATGACAGCGAAAACGCCATCATCAATGTGCTGCGGTTTTACGAGGCCAAAAACGCGCTGGTGTTTTGCAATACCCGCGCCATGGTCAACCGCCTGACCACACGGTTTTCCAACCGGGGGTTTTCGGTGGTGGCGCTTTCGGGGGAGCTTTCGCAAAACGAGCGCAGCCATGCCCTGCAAGCCATGCGCGATGGTCGTGCAAGGGTCTGTGTGGCCACCGATGTGGCGGCGCGGGGCATTGACCTGCCCGATCTGGAATTGGTGGTGCATGCGGACCTGCCGTCAAATTCCCAAACCCTGCTGCACCGCTCGGGGCGCACCGGGCGGGCCGGGCGCAAGGGGGTGAGCGTGCTGATCGTGCCGCCAAAGGCGCGGCGCAAGGCCGAGCGCCTGCTGGGTGGCGCCAAGGTAAAAGCCGCATGGGGCGCGGCACCGGGTGCCAGTGATGTGTGCGCGCGTGACCATGAGCGCCTGATGGAAAACCCCGGATGGCACGAGCCGGTGGCCGAAGGCGAGCAGGCCACGGTGGAGGCCCTGGTTGCGCGCTTCACCCCTGCGCAACTTGCCGCCGGTTTTTTGCGGATCTATGCCGAGGGGCAATCCGCCCCGGAGGAGCTGGCGGATGCCGCCAGCCCCACCGCTCCGCGCGGGCGTTTTGGCCCCGGAGCATGGTTCAGTATTTCGGTTGGCCGCAAAGACAATGCCGAAGCGCGCTGGCTGCTGCCAATGCTGTGCCGTAGCGGTGGGCTGAGCAAGGATGACATCGGGGCAATCCGCATTCAAAACAGCGAAACCTATGTCGAAATATTGAAAACCAGCGTTGAGGGGCTGCTCAAAACCCTTGGCCCGGGGATGCAACTGGAATCCGGGATCAAGCTCAGCCGGTTGGACAGGATGCCGGACATGGCCAGCAAGCCCCGGCCCGGCCCAAAAGGCAAAAAGCGCAAACCCGAGCCAAAGCAGGCGCAGCCGGTTGATGGTGTAAAGGCCAAGAAAAAAAGCAAGTTCAAAGAAGAGATTCCTTCCAGGAAAAGGCCGAAAAAAACCGATGGCAAGAATAAGGGCAAGCGGCGCAAACCCGCAGCCAAATAGGCGCTATGGCCATAATACCGCACTCAGCCCGACCACGATCAGCGCCTGGGCTGCAATATAGCTGACCCAGACAGCCCTGCTCAGGGCCGCTTTGGTTTTGGGGTTTGTGATCACAAACATCTCCAGTGCCAGCAAACTATCGGACAAAGCAAAGGAAAAGCTGCCAAGAACCACCATGAGGTAGCCATCTGGCAGATAGAGCGCCACGCTCACCATGATTGTGATCACAAAAATATAAGCCAGCACCGGCAAGCGGTATTCCCCAACCCGCGGCCACAGAAACAGGCCATAAATCAAGGCATAAGCCAGCATCGCCCCTTGCCCCCGGCCAAGGCCCACAGGCCCGGTTAATTGCCAAAACAGCCAGATATACAGCAGATGTGCGACAAGAAAAGACACCAGCCCGATGGTGAACCTGGACTGGTCACGGGACAGGAAATAATCCCCCACCGCGCTTAAAACCAGTGCCACGGCCAGCAGCCATGGCCCGCCAATGGCCGCAACAAACACCGCCATCAGCCCCACGGGCAGGGTTTTCCAAAAACTGCGCCAAAACCCGATCTCGGCATTGAGAAAACCAAAGCCGTAAATCGAGGCGCTGATAAAAACCAGCATCGCCACCGCCGGAAAAAGCAAAACCTCGTTCATGACCCCTCCATTTTGGCCGAAGCTTAGCTGGTCTGCGCCAATTTGGCCAGCACCCCACGCTTGAAGCCATCAGGCCAAAGCGCTAAGCAATGCGAAAAGGAGCGCCAAATGATCACCGTGATTTCCCCCGCCAAAAAGCTTGATTTCGAGGGTGTGCCGCTCAAAATAGACGCCACCGAGCCGGTTTTTGCGGCCGATGCCTATGCTCTGAGCCGCATTGTCCGCCGCCTGAGCGTGGCTGATCTGCAAAAGCTGATGAAAATCAGTGAGCCACTGGCCAGCCTCAGCCAGACCCGTTTCAGGGATTTCAAGGAACGCCCCTTGCCCGAGCAGAGCAAACCTGCCGCACTGGCCTTCGCCGGGGATACCTATACCGGGTTGCAAGCCGACACGCTCAGCGCCGAAGATCTTTGCTATGCCCAAGGCCATTTGCGTATTCTTTCGGGCCTTTATGGCCTGCTGCGCCCGATGGACAATATCCAGCCCCACCGGCTGGAAATGGGCAGCCGGCTGGCCTCGCGCCGGGGCAAAAACCTTTATCAATATTGGGGGGCGAAGATTGCCGAGGCGCTCAATGAAACCGGCGCGCAACTGCTGCTCAACTGTGCTTCGGTTGAATATTTCAGTGCTGTGCAGGCAGAGGTGCTCACGCCGCAGGTCATCACGCCGGTGTTTCTGGAAGAGCGTGATGGCGCGGCCAGGATCGTCAGCTTTTATGCCAAAAAGGCCCGGGGGATGATGGCGCGTTTTGTGATACAAAACCGTATCGAAACCATAGATATGCTCAAGGATTTTGATCTTGGCGGCTATGGCTATCAGCCCGCACAATCTTCCAGCGATCGCATGGTTTTTGCGCGCCGCTATCCGGATAGCCAATAGAGGCTCTTGCTTGCAAGGTCGGGCCGAGCGAAGCGAGGCGATAGCGCCGCAGCCCATTTTTGAAGGCCTCTTCAAAAATGCCATCGGTGGTTCTGGATGCAATGTCGGGATTTTTTGCTGCAGCGCCGCGATTGCGCCAAGCTCGGCGGCATAATCGGGCTGGCGCCCGATCAGCCCCCTCACTTGGCGCACGGCGCGCCTATGGCTTGCCGGGGTGGTGGTGGGGAAATCTTGCGGATGGCCTGTAAGCCGGATTTTGTTGGGGGCCTTGCGGCCCTTTGATGACCATTCATCTGGGCGTATTGTTGCCAACACGCTCTAGCAGCCAACCCGGGTCTCTGGGTGGAAGCACCCGAGCAAGCTCGCGAGACCCCTATTTGGCTTTGCTCCTGGCGGGGCTTGCCGTGCCCTTCTCTGTTGCCAGAGAGGCGGTGGGCTTTTACCCCACCGTTTCACCCTTACCCTGCCAAAGCAGGGCGGTCTGTTTTCTGTGGCGCTTTCCCTCGGGTTGCCCCGGCCGGCCGTTAACCGGCGCCATGCCTTCCTGGAGTCCGGACTTTCCTCGCTTTCGCGCAGCCATCCAGCCATCCGCGCACCCAACATAAGTATGCCATCCAAAAGCGCAACCCCGTTACAGGTTTTCCTGCAGAATCTCGGCACTCAGCGGTTTGGCGATGCAGGTGACCCGCGGGTTGGGGGCCTTGGAATAGGGGTGGTGCCTGGGCATGCGCCCCGAAGTGATGATGATTTTTGTGTTTGAGCACATGGAAAGGCATTTATCGGCCAAGGCCCAGCCGGTATGGCCGTCATTCAGGTGCAGGTCGGTGATCAGCGCATCAATGCGGCATTTGGTGTTGATCGCGGCAATCCCGTCTTCAAAGCTGCTGGCTTGCAGCACCGCATAGCCAATCGATTCAAGCTGTGTCGCAACCCGGGCCAGAGCCTCTTTATCATCCTCGACCAGCAAGGCGCGTTTGAGCAATGCGCGCGGGTGCCCGGCCCGGGCCGCGTATAGGGGCAGGGTCAGCATCACTTCGGTGCCTTGCCCCGGCTGGCTTGATATCTGGATATCCCCCCCTGTTTGCTTGATAAACCCATAAACCATCGACAACCCCAACCCGGTGCCTTCGCCATCTGCCCGCGCGGTAAAAAAAGGCTCGGTGGCGCGGGTCAGCACCGCTTCATCCATGCCGCAACCGGTATCGGATACGGTTATATGGACCGTCTCCAGCGGCCCGGCCGCCACCGATAGCCGAATATGGCCCTGAGCGGAAATTGCCTGATTGCTGTTCAGGCACAGGTTTAGGATTGCGCTCTCCAACTGCCCCGGATCAACCCGCACAAATAGCGGGCCTTTCGCGAGGCTGATCTCCAGCACCACACCCTGTTTCAGCCCGATATCGATCAGCTCGCACAAGCCCTCGATCAGTTCGTTAAGCTCAACCACCTCGGGGGCCAGTGCTTGCTGGCGGGCAAAGGCCAGCAGGCGCTGGGTGAGGGATGTGCCGATCTCAACCGCATTGGCGATGCGCTGCAGCAAAGTGGCTTGCGGCGTTTTTTTGCTGCCGGTTTGCAGCAGGTGCACATTGGCGCTGACCGTCGTAAGGATATTGCCAAAGTCATGGGCGACCTCACCCGTCACCTTGCCAAGGCTTTCAATATGCCGGATACGCTGGAGCCGGCTTTCCATTTTGCGCCGCTCGGTTGCATCCGAAAACAGCCAAACCCCGCCACCATCGGGCAGGCGTGAACAGCGGATCTCTACAATGCGGCCATCCGCGCCTGTCAGTTCGGTAAACCCCTGAAATTCCGCATTAAGCCCCTCCGATACTGCTGGCCCGGCAAAGGGGGTGCGGGCGAGATATGCCGCAATATCGAGGGTTTTCTCCACCGTGCCATCGGGTTGCAAAACCACCTCGAAGTTGGGGTTGGTGGCGGTGAGCTGCCCGCTCTCGGAGGTAATTGCCACCCCGTCCGAGATATTGGCGAATATTTTTTCAAACAGGGTGTTTTGCTGGTGAAGCTGGCGGTGGCTTCTGTCCAGCCGCAGGGCATTGGCGCGAAATACCCTGAAACTGTCATGCAGCTTGCCGATTTCGTCATTATCCCTGAGTTTGAGCTTGAGCTTGGTGCCCCGGTCGCCCTGGGCGAGGCGCTGCATGGCATCGGCAATGGCCCGGATATTGCGGGTCACATAGCCCGAAACATAAAGCGCTGCCAGCAGCGCCACGCCGATACTGGCCAGCATGGCTGCCAATATCAGCACTTTGGCAAGGCTGATCGAGGTGGCGGTGGCGCTGCGTTCGCGGGCAAGAAAGGCCTCCGCATTGGCGGCAAACCGGGCGGCAAGCTCGCTGATCAGGGCGGCATTGTGGCGGATGCGAAACAGGGCGTTCTGGCTCTCGAGCTGGCGCAAAAGCTCGCGGCGGCGAATTTCAAACAGCCCGGCTTGGCCGTAAGAAAGGGCGATGAGCTCGGTCTTCCATTGTGCATAGGGCGGGGTGGCTTCCAGAAAGGCAAACTCGCGCTGCAGGCGCTGAAACCGGCGGCGGCGCTCGCCCACACCAAGCAGATTGCCCGCATGGCCCGCGCCGACCAGCTCGTTGGTCATGGTTTGTAGCGCCAGCCAGCGGCGCTGCTCGAGCGTATTGTTGGATTCATCCGCCATCTGGCGGAAAAACCGGTCTTCAAGGTCGAACAGCCGGGTATTGATCGCCAGGGTCCTGTCGCGCTCCACCCGGTAAAATTCCGCCGCGCGCACCAGATCGGCAATCGCGATATTCATACCCAGCACCGCCGCAGAAATTTCGTTGTCAAAGGCATATATATCGCTGTGGTCGCTGGTTTGGTTGCTTGGCCATTCCTCCAGTACCGGCACCAGGGCATCGATCAGTATCTGGCCTTCCTTGCGGATCAGATAGGAGGATTTCAAATTGAGCAGAAACGGGGCCGAAGTTGCCAGGTCGGAGGATTGCTTGGAAAGCCTGAGCGAGCGGGCAACCTCCTCCAGCGTGCGCGAATGCAGCTCTTGCAGGCGGGTGTCGGCGCGGTCAAGCGCATACCATGCGACCCCCCCGATCAGCAGGGTTGAAAAGGCCAGCAGCGCCAGCGCCAGCCACAGGCGGGCGCGGATATCGGGGCGGAGCAGCGCCTTGATCACGCCTTCACGCCGCCATCCGGCACAAATATATAGCCAAGCCCGCGCCGGGTTTGCAGATGCACGGGTTTTGAGGGCACGCTCTCGATCTTTCGGCGCAGGCGCAGGATCAGCACATCGATCGTGCGGTCGACATATTGTGACAGGTCCGAGCCAAGTTCGGCCAAAAGCTTGGGCCGCGGGATGATGGTATCGGGGTGGCGCAGAAAATATTCCAGCAGCCGGTATTCGGCATTGGTCAGCGAGATTTCCGCGCCATTTGAGTCGGTCAGGCGCCGCTCGGCGGTGTTGAGCAGCTTATCGCCAAAAGCCAGCCCGCCGCGTGCCGGTGCTGGCAGGGTGCCGGGCAAAGCCGCGCCATTGCGCCCGCAGCGCCGCAGCACCGCGCGGATGCGCGCCACCAACTCGCGCGGGTTGAAAGGCTTCATCAAATAGTCATCCGCGCCGGTTTCCAGCCCGACGATTTTATCCACCTCGTCCCCGACCCCGGTCAGCATCACGATCGGCAAGTCAAATTGCTCGCGGATATGCATGGCCAGTGCCAGCCCGCTTTCGCCGTTGAGCTTGAGGTCGATCAGGGTCAGGTCCACCTCGGGGCTTGGGCCAAGCGCATGGAAATCATGGCTGCCGGTGAGCAATATCGGGTCAAACCCGTTTTCATGCAGCAGGGCCTCCAATGCAAGGCGCACCTCAGCGTCATCATCGATCACCGCAATTTTAGCTCTGTATTCTGCTGTCGGCTTGGACAAACTTTTTCGGCCCAATGGCCGCCTCCACTGATCATGATATATATTTATGGCATGGACCATCTGATCTTGCCTAATGTTTTTTTTGGCAGTTGAAATAAATGAAACTCTGTAAACCGGAATGGGCCGGGCTTGTTACCTTGTTAATGCATGAGGTTGCATGAAATCGCGCCTTTCGGGGCTAGGCTGCAATATCAGGCCAGCGCTGCCAAAAAGACGCGGCCGGATGATAAAACCAACGGAGGATGTAATGAAAAAACTTACCATAATGGGTGCGGCCATGCTGGCCGGCACCGTGTTGGCCGGTCATGCCAGCGCACAAGAGCTGAACGTGATCTGCTCCAACGAGCAAGACTGGTGCGACCTGATGGCCAGCGCCTTTGAGGATGAAACCGGCATCGATGTTTCGATGGTGCGCAAATCCACCGGCGAAACGCTGGCGCAGGTGCGGGCCGAGGCGGGCAACCCCAAAATCGACGTCTGGTGGGGCGGCACGGGAGACCCGCACCTGATCGCCTCGGCTGAAGGGCTGACCCAGCCTTCGGGGGCGGATACTTCCGAATTGCTCGGCTGGGCGGTGAACCTGGCCGAAATTTCGGGCGGGCGCACCATTGGCATTCATGCCGGGGCGCTGGGCATTGCCTATAATACCGAGATTCTGGCCGAAAAAGGCGTTGAGCCGCCCGCTTGCTGGCGCGATCTGACCAACCCCGATTATGCCGGTGAAATTCAGGTGGCCAACCCCAATTCGTCGGGCACTGCTTATACCGAGCTGGCGACACTGGTGCAGATTTTTGGCGAGGATGACGGCTTTCGCCTGCTGGCCGAAATCGGTGAGAACGTAAACACCTATACCAAATCCGGCTCGGCCCCTTCCAAAGCGGCGGCGCGTGGCGAGACCGGCATTTCGATCGGTTTCATGCATGATATGGTCAAGCTGGCCAAGGCCGGTTTTCCGCTTGCAATCGTCTCGCCTTGTGAGGGCACCGGCTATGAGGTGGGGGGTGTCAGCATTATCGAGGGCGCGCAAAACTTTGACGAGGCGGTGCAATGGGTGAATTTTGTGCTCAGTGCCGAGGCGCAATCGCTGGGGCCGCAGGTGGATGTGTTTAACGTGCCTTCCAACAGCAACGCGACGGTGCCACCCGAAAGCCCGGCACTGGAATCGATCAAGCTGATCGATTATGATTTCGCCACCTATGGCTCATCCGAAACCCGTGCCCGCCTGCTGGCGCGCTGGGATGAGGAAGTGAAACCGGCGGAATAACAAGCCATTGGCTGGCGCGCGGGGGATCGCGCGCCGGCATTTTAGGGGTTTTTCATGCGACGCACCACCAGCCTTTGGCTGCTCATCGGGCTGACGGGCTATGCCGTCCTGCCATGGTATATGCTCCGGCGTGATTTCTGGTCGTTTCGCTGGCTGGCTGATTTTGGTGAGCCGGCCTCGGCCCCGGCGCTGTTTCTCGTGCTTAATTTCGAGCGTTTCTGGCTGGCCCCGGCCGGGCTGGCGCTGCTGCTGGCATGGCTGCTTTTGAGGCTGAAAAACCCGGTCAGGCGGGCGCGGTTGATCGCCATAACCGCATTCACCGGGCTTTTCATGACCGCTTTTCAGGGGCTGGTGATTGTGCGGGCCGGGCCGCGCGCCTTTGGCAACCTGCTTGAATTTGGCGGCATGCAGGACGGGCAGGTTGGCTTTGGCGCCGGGGCGTTTGTGACCCTGATTGCGTTGCTTTTTGTGCTGACCACCGCGATTTCGGCCATGGGCAAGGGCAGGGGGGATGCCTTTGTGGTTGGCCTGATCGGGCTGATTATTTCGATGGTCGGGGTGTTTGTGTTTTTCCCGGTGCTGCATATTCTGATTCGGGGTTTTGAGGTTGATGGCGGCTATTCCGTGCTGCAGTTTTTCCCGCGGTTTTTTTCTGCTGATATCTGGGGCATTGGTTGCCTTGCCGGCGGCAGTTGCGGCCCAGGGTTGAATTCGGTGATTCTGGCGATCATGACCGGGGCGACCACCACCGCGCTTGGGCTGGCTTTTGCGCTGATTTTCACCCGCACCGATTTTCGCGCCAAGCGGCTGTTGCGCTTGCTGACGGTCATTCCCATCGTCACCCCGCCTTTTGTGATCGGGCTGGCGCTGATCTTGTTATTTGGCCGCACGGGTGCGGTGACCGAGCTGTTTGCCGAGCTGTTTGGCATCGAGAAAACCCGCTGGATCTACGGGTTTGGCGGCATTTATCTGGCGCAGGTGCTTTCCTTTACCCCTATCGCCTTTCTGGTGATGATCGGGGTGGTCGAGGGGGTTTCGCCGAGCATGGAAGAGGCCTCGCAAACCCTGAACGCGGATCGTTGGCAGACCTTTCGCTATGTCTCGCTGCCGCTGATGCGGCCGGGGCTGGCCAATGCGTTTTTGCTGGGCTTTATCGAAAGCCTGGCCGATTTTGGCAACCCGCTGGTGCTGGGCGGCAATTTTAACGTGCTCTCCACCGAGATATATTTTTCCATCGTTGGCACGGTGGCCGACCCGGCCAAAACCGCGATTCTCTCGATTGCGCTGCTCTCGCTGACATTGGGGGCGTTTTTGGTGCAGCGCCGCTGGGTTGGCAAAAAATCTTACGCCACGGTTACCGGCAAGGGGGATGCGGGCCGCCATGCGGCGCTGAGCAAGGGGGTGAAGGCCCTGTGCTATGCCACCGCCCTGCCATGGGCGGCTTTTACAGCGGTGGTTTATTCGATGATCATCTTTGGCAGTTTCGTAAAACTCTGGGGCATTGATAACAGCTTTACATTGGCGCATTACATCCGCGCCTTTGGCATAAAAATCACCGATAACGGCTGGCGGTTTTCCGGGGTGGCGTGGGATAGCTATTTCACCACCCTGACCATTGCCTCCATCGCCGCACCGCTCACCGCCATTCTGGGGCTGGCCACGGCCTATCTGCTGGTGCGGCAAAAATTTGTTGGCCGGGAGGTGTTTGAGTTTTCCACCATGCTGAGCTTTGCCATTCCCGGCACGGTGATCGGGGTGAGCTATATCATGGCGTTCAACTTCCCGCCCATCGAGCTGACCGGCACCAGCATTATTTTGATCATTGTGTTTGTGTTTCGCAACATGCCGGTTGGGGTGCGCGGCGGCATTGCCTCGATGAGCCAGTTGGACAAAAGCCTTGACGAGGCCAGCATCACCCTTGGGGCCAACAGCTTTACCACCGTGCGCCGGGTGATCGCGCCCCTGCTTGGCCCGGCGATACTGGCAGCCCTTACCTATAGTTTTGTGCGGGCCATCACCTCGGTCAGCGCGGTGATATTTTTGGTCAGCGCCAAGCATAACATGGCCACGGCCTTTATTGTCGGGCGGGTGGAAAACGGCGAATTCGGGCTGGCGATTGCCTATTCGGCGGTGTTGATCATCACCATGATCACCGCGATAATCCTGCTGCAACTGCTGATCGGCAAGCGAAAGCTGCGCCGGATTGACCGCATCGAGCGCTCAGCGTGAATCGGAGAAAGAGATGAATGTGAACACCCCCGGCTCGGTTGTCTTTGAAAATGTCGTGAAGAAATACGGTGAAGTCACGGCGCTGAAGTCGCTGAGTATTACCATCGAGCCGGGCAGCCTGGTGACCCTGCTTGGCCCCTCGGGCTGTGGCAAAACCACCACCTTGCGGCTGATTGCCGGGCTGGAGCCGGCCACTTCCGGCAAGGTGTTTATCGGCGGGCAGGATGTGACCCATCTTTCCGCCACCTACAGGGCGGTTTCGATGGTGTTTCAATCCTATGCGCTGTTTCCGCATATGAGTGTGGTTGAGAACGTCGCTTACGGGCTTACCGTCAAGGGCCTGCCCAGGCGCGAGGCCCATGGCAAGGCCGAGGCGGGGCTGGAGATGGTCGGGCTGAAAGGCTTTGGCGGGCGCCTGCCGAGCGAGCTTTCGGGCGGGCAGCAGCAGCGGGTGGCGGTGGCCCGCGCCATTGTGCTGGAGCCGGAAGTGCTGCTGCTCGACGAGCCGCTTTCCAACCTTGACGCCAAGCTGCGCCGCCATGTGCGCGAGGAGATCAGGCAGATTCAGCAAAGCCTTGGCCTGACGGCGGTTTACGTGACCCATGATCAGGAGGAGGCGATGGCGGTTTCGGACCGGATCATCGTGATGAAAAACGCTGAGATCGCACAGGAAGGTAGCCCGCGTGATCTTTACGAGCGGCCCGGCTCGGCCTTTATTGCCGATTTTATCGGCGATGCCAATCTGGTGGATTGCGAGGTGCTGGGCAGTACGGATGGCCGGGCCGAGATCATGGTGGCCGGACAAAAAATATCTGTGCCCAACGCGGCGGGGCATAAGGGCGCGGCCAAGATGGTGCTGCGCCCGCACCATATCCGGCTTGCTGATGGCGGGGCGGGGTTTGACGGCCATATCACCTATGCGGCTTATCTTGGCAACCAGATTCAATACACGCTCGATGGCCCGTTGGGGCCGCTTTTTGCCATTGCCGACAGCACGGGTGACCCGTTCAAAGCCGGGCAGGATGTGGTTATTTCCTTCGCGGCGGATGAGATCAGGCTGGTGGCCCCGTGATACACCGCGCGATATTTTGTGATATCGACGGCTGCCTTGGCCCCGGTAAGCACAAAGCGCTTGATCTGGCGCGGCTGGCCGAAATACGCACCCTGATCAAGGCGCTGGCGGGGCAGGGCAGCAGCTTTCATCTGTGCACCGGCCGCCCGCAGCCCTATGCCGAGGCCATGGCGCAGGTGCTCGATGTGCAAACTCCGCTTATTTGTGAAAACGGCGCGATGGTCTTCAGCCCTGAAACCGACCGCGCCACCCGGCTGATCTCCGGCGCTGATCTTTCGGCCCTGCAGAAGTTGCGCGCAGCCCTGAGGCCTGAAGGGTTCATCATGGAAGTGGGCAATGAATATTCGCTGAGCCTTTCATGGGAGGGAATAAGCGCGGCCTCCCATGCGGATATCGCCGCGCGCCGGGTGGCGCTGCAAGCGAGGTTTGCCGGTTTTGATATGAGCTGGACCAATTCGCACACTTCGGTGGATATCACCCCCAAAGGGGTGAGCAAACAAAGCGGGGTTGCCGCCGTGCTGGCCCGGCTCGGCCTGCCGCCCGCGCAGGCCATAGCGATTGGTGACAGCAATAACGATTTGAAAGTGCTGGCATATGTCGGCCACCCGATGTGCCCCTCCAATGCCACGCCCGAGGTCAAATCCCTGTGCAAAACAATTGCGGGCCGGCCGGAAACCCAAGGGGTGATAGAATTGCTGAACCGGCTGCCAGCATAGGGTTTGAAGCGAAAATCCACGACTTTTATTGATGCCTTGACGCATATCAATGCAATTCGCCAAGGTCGTGATACTGCGCAGGCATGACCACTTCTGCCACCCCCCGCCAAAGCCTGGGCTTTTTGCGGCAGCGCCCCCGCTGGGCACCGCCTGCACCGCTGTTTTTGCTGCAACCGCTTCTGCGCCGCATCGCCCAGACGGTCGCCGCCGAAAACCCCGATATGTTCGGGCGGCTCGGGCCGCATTACAATGCTCTTTTTGTCATTGACCCGGTGGATATGCCCTTTATCCTGCTGCTGCGCCCCGACCCGGAAAACCTGTTGCTGGCGCTGCATCGGCGCGGCAATGTGCCGGATCATGCGGCGCGTATTTCAGGCAGTTTTCTCGACCTTCTGATGCTGATCGACGGTGATCTTGACGGTGACGCGCTGTTTTTTGGCCGCAAACTGAGCGTGACTGGCAATACCGAGGCCATCGTGTGCCTGCGCAATGCGCTTGACGATGTCGAGGGCAGTATTGCCGGGACTGTTGCCAACATGTTTGGCTTTGCCGGGCGGGCGGCGCTGGAGGCTTTGCGCCGGGCCAGCGCCAAACAAGGTGAACCGGCATGAAGCCGCCCGAGCTGGTCTGCCCGGCAGGCACCCCTTCGGCCATGCGCACGGCGGTTGATGCCGGGGCGGATGCGGTTTATTGCGGCTTTCAAAACGCCACCAATGCCCGCAACTTTCCGGGACTTAATTTCACCCTGCCCGAGCTGGAAAAATCGGTGGCGGGCGCTCATGCCGGTGGCACCAGGGTTTTGCTGGCGGTCAACACCTTTCCGCCCGCAGGCAAGGTTGACCTGTGGAAGCAGGCGGTTGATGCCGGGGCGCGGATCGGGGTGGATGCCTTTATCGTCGCCGATATCGGCGTGGCGGATTATATCGCCCGCACCCATCCCGGTATCCGGCTGCATCTGTCGGTGCAGGCCGCGGCCGCCTCGCCCGAGGCGATCAGGTATTATTGCCGTGAATTCAATGTAATGCGGGTGGTGCTGCCGCGCATTTTGACCGTGCCGGAGATCAAGAGCATGGCGGCCGAAATACCTTGCGAGATCGAGACTTTCATTTTTGGCAATCACGGGCTGATGGTCGAGGGGCGTTGCGCGCTGACCAATTATGTGACCGGCCTTTCCACCAATATGGACGGGGTGTGCTCGCCCGCTGCGCAGGTTGAATATATCAGGGATGATACGGGCAACCTCTCTACCCGGCTGGGTGATTTTACCATTGATTGCTTTTCCTGCGCGGAGAATGCCGGTTATCCGACGATCTGCAAGGGGCGCTACCTGACCCCGGCCCATGACGGGGCGTATTATGCTTTTGAGGAGCCTATATCGCTCAACCTTTCTTCGCTGTTGCCCGATTTGATGCAGGCCGGGGTGAGCGCGCTGAAGATCGAAGGGCGGCAACGCTCGCGCGCCTATGTCAAATCGGTGGTCAGCGCCTATCGCCGGGCGGTTGACAGCATAATGGCCGGGCAAGACCCGCAGCTTGATGATCTGCTGGCCCTGACCGAGGGGCAAAAGCAAACCCAGGGTGCCTTTGAAAGCAAAAGATGGCGATGATGACAAGCAGGCTGACCATAGCCCCGATCCTGTTTCACTGGGATGCGGAAACCAGATGGGATTTTTATAACCGAATCGCACAGGCTCCGGTTGACGAGGTTTATATTGGCGAGGTGATCTGCTCCAAACGTGCGCCATTTGTTGAAAAGCATTATGACGAGATGGCGCGGATATTGACCGGGGCTGGCAAGGCGGTGGTGTTTTCCACCCTTGCCGAAGTGATGCTGAAGCGCGAACGCAACATGATTGCCGGTTTTTGCGCGCTTGAGGAGTATGAGCTGGAAATAAACGATAGCTCGGCGCTGTGGCATCTGGAGGCAAAGGCTCACCGGGTTGGTTCCTTGATGAATGTCTATAACGAGGACACAATGGCCTATCTGGCGGCGCGCGGGGCCACGCATTTTTGCCTGCCCCCCGAGCTGCCGGCAGGCGCGGTTGCGATATTGGCCGACAAGGCCCGGCAACTCGGGGTGGCGGTTGAAGTGCAGGTTTTCGGGCGGGTATCACTGGCCCTGTCCGCGAGGTGCTACCACGCGCGGGCCCATGGCCGGATCAAGGATAACTGCCAGTTCGTTTGTGAGCAGGACCCGGATGGCATGCCGCTCAACACTCTGGATAACAAGAATTTTTTATCGATAAACGGTATTCAGACCCTGTCCCACAACTACCTCAACCTGATTGACGAGTTGGGTGAAATGCAGCGGATGGGCGTGACGCATTTCCGCCTGTCGCCGCATACGCAGGATATGGTGGCGGTCTCAAAACTGTTTCGCACAACCCTTGACGGGGATATTTCCGCCGCCGAGGCGGGGGAAAAGCTGGATGCGATGAGCTTCCCGGCCCCGTTTTCCAACGGGTTCTGGCATGGCAGGCCGGGGCATCAGCTAAAGCGAAAAGGCGGTCTTGCCTAGGTCCAAAAACCGCTGGCGGCGCTGGGCCAGCAATGTTTTGCCGTCGCGACCCTCCAGCTCGGCCAGCAGGCCTTCAAGCGCCTTTCCAACGGCTTGAATGGCCTCTTCGCGGCTGCGATGCGCGCCGCCAACCGGCTCGGGGATCACCAGATCGGCCACGGACAGTTTTTGCAGATCTTGCGCGGTGAGGCGCAAAGCCTCGGCCGCTTCGCGCATTTTCTCGGAATCCTTCCACAGAATGGCCGCGCAACCCTCGGGTGAAATAACCGAGTAAACCGAATGCTCAAGCATGGCGAGCCTGTCAGCCGCGGCAAAGGCCACCGCCCCGCCAGAGCCGCCTTCGCCAATGATCACCGCAATCAGCGGCACGCCGATTTGCAGGCATTTTTCGGTGGCGCGCGCGATCGCCTCGGATTGCCCGCGCTCTTCGGCCCCCTTGCCGGGATAGGCCCCCTGGGTATCAACAATAGTGATCACCGGCAGTTTGAAACGGTCGGCAAGCTCCATCAGGCGGGTGGCCTTGCGGTAGCCCTCGGGCCGGGCCATGCCGAAATTGCGCTCGATGCGGGTGTTGGTATCATGGCCCTTTTCATGGCCGATCACCACCACCGGGCGGTCATTGAACCGCGCCAGCCCGCCCATGACCGCGTGATCATCGGCAAAGTTGCGATCACCGGCCAGCGGGGTGTATTCCTGAAACAGCGCTTCGATATAATCTTTGCAATGCGGGCGCTCCGGGTGGCGGGCCACCTGGCATTTGCGCCACGGGCTCAGATCGCTGTAAAGCTCCTTGAGCAGGCTTTCGCCCTTGGCGTCGAGCGCTTTGGCTTCGTCTTCCACATCCATCTCTGGGTTTTGCTTGGCCATGGCACGCAATTCTTCGGCCTTGCCCTCGATCTCGGCCAGCCCTTTTTCAAATTCCAGATAGTTTCGCATGATAACCCCGTGCAGATTTCCGGTTATATATGGCGATATGTGGCAGGGATTGCAACGGTCAAAGCCGTTTTCCGCCCCCCTTGCAGTATAAAACCGCGATGCTTAGGTTACACAAAACGAGGGTGAAACGGTGAATACCAGCAATCCAACCTATGAGCGGCGCATTCTGCGGGTGCTGAGCTATATACATGACAATCTCGATGGCGATCTGAGCCTTGATAATTTGGCCTCGGTGGCCTGCATGTCGCCCTTTCACTGGCATCGGGTGTTTTTTGGCATTACCGGTGAAACCCTTGCCAGCTGTATCCGCCGGGTGCGCATGGACCGCGCGACGTTTTTACTGCTGCAAACCAAGGATAGCGTCAGCGAGATCGCACGGCAATGCGGCTATGGCAATGTGCAAAGCTTTGCCCGCAGCTTTCAGGCGGATTACGGGCTGACGCCATCAAAATTCCGCAAATCCGAGATCAACTATTGCGCCAGCGAAACCCCGCAGCGAAAGCCGCCAAAAAGCTTCGAGATCGAAATCAGGGAGATGCCCAGCTATCGGATGGTGGCTGAATCCCACAGCGGTGATTACCAGTTTCTGGGCCGGACGATATCGCAGTTATACGCGCGGCTGGTGTTACGCGATATGGCCGATGGTGAAAAAACCCCGATCGCGGTGCTGCACGGAGACCCGAGGCTGGTGCCCGAACCTGAATTGCGCAGTGATATCGGCTTTGCGCTTGAGGCGGATACGGTTCTGCCCGAGGATTTTAGGGAAATCACGGTGCCGGGGGGGCGCCATGCGGTGCTGCATTTCAAAGGCCCCTATGTGGGGCTGTTTGAGGCTTACCAGTATCTTTATGGCCACTGGGTGCCCAATAACGGGATCGAACTTTTGGATGCGCCGATATATGCAATGATACTGGAGGACCCGCGCGAGGTTTCCCCAAATGATTTGCGCACCAATATCTGCTTGCCATTGGCTGATTAACCCCCCTTGCCGAGCGAAGCTCGGCCATGGCGTCGCGATTCCCATTTTTGAAGGTCTCTTCAAAAATGCCACCGGTGCCGCTTGATGCAGCGGCAGGAAATTTTGCTGCAGCGCCGCCGCGTGCGCCCGGCTCGAGGACCCCGCCAGCAAGCTGGCGCGACCCCCTCGCCGGGCGCATGTTGTGCTGAAGCACAACCGAGTTTATGGCCTGTGAAATATCATTATTTAAGCAATTCGGCCTGTCTGACAATCACTTTGGCCTGCCTGATTGAGGCCAGATCTACCAGTCGCCCCTTATAAACAGCGGCCCCTTGGCCTTCATTTTTGGCCTGTTCCATTGCTGCCAATATCTCCTGCGCTTCGGTGATCTGCGCCTCGGAAGGGCTGAATACCGCATTGGCCAGCGCCACCTGTTTTGGGTGGATAGCCCATTTGCCCACCATCCCAAGCGTGGCCGCGCGCCGGGCCTGGGCGGTAAAGCCTGCATCATCTGAAAAATCCCCAAACGGGCCATCGACCGGCAGTAGCCCGTGGGTGCGACAGGCGGCCACGATTGCCACAATCGGGGCGTGCCACGGGTCTGCCCAGTGTTTTTGCCCGTCGGGTGCGTGCATGTAATAGTGCTCTTGCGTGCCGCCAATGCCGGTGGTCTGCATGCCCATCGAGGCCGCATAATCCGCCGCACCAAGGCTCATCGCCCGCATGCGCGGGCTGGCGGCGGCTATTTCCTCCACATGGGCCAGCCCGGCAGCGGTTTCGATGATCACCTCTAAATTGATGGCCTTCTCCATCTGCTTGCCCAGCTCGATCGCCGAAACCAGCGCATCAACCGCATAGATATCTCCGGCATTGCCCGCTTTTGGAATCATGATTTGGTCAAGCCGTCCATTCGTCTGCTCCAGCAAATCCACCACATCGCGATACCAAAATTCGGTATCCAGCCCGTTGATGCGCACCGACAGAATCTTGTTGCCCCAGTCAATCTCGTTGACCGCCCTGATCACATTCCTGCGCGCTTCATCTTTGTCAGCGGGTGCGACACTGTCCTCGAGGTCCAGATTGACCACATCCGCCGTGCTGGCCGCCATTTTCTCAAATATCGCCGGGCGCGAGCCAGGGCCAAAGAGCTGGCAGCGGTTAAGTTGGCCGGGGCCGGGGGGCTGGGATTTGAAGCTCATAGGAATACCTGTGATATATTATTGCGCAAGGGTGTACGCATTCATCACAATCTTGCGCACTTCTGTCAACTGTAAATTGCTGCATCTGCGAACGCACCTGGCCATGAAAAGGTTGACGCCAAGTTTTTCTTGCGGTGCAGCAAAAATGCTGGTTGACTGCCTCCGCAACCCCCAATTTTGGGCCTTAAACTGGAGATTCGCGCTATGAAGGTGCTTGTGCCTGTCAAACGTGTGATTGACTATAACGTCAAAGTCCGTGTGAAAGCGGATGGCAGCGGGGTCGATCTTGCCAATGTCAAAATGTCTATGAACCCGTTTGATGAAATCGCGGTGGAAGAGGCGATCCGGCTGAAAGAGGCCGGGGTGGTGACCGAAATCGTCGCCGTTTCAATCGGCGTGAAGCAAAGCCAGGAAACCCTGCGCACCGCGCTGGCCATGGGGGCTGATCGGGCGATCCTGATCATTGCCGCGGATGATGTGCATCAGGATATCGAGCCGCTGGCAGTTGCCAAGCTGCTGAAAGCGGTGGCCGGTGAAGAACAGCCAGAGCTGATTTTGCTCGGAAAACAAGCGATTGACAACGATATGAACGCCACCGGGCAGATGCTTTCGGCGCTGCTGGGTTGGTCGCAGGCGACCTTTGCTTCCGAGTTGAAGGTGGAGGATGGCAGTGCGCTGGTCACCCGTGAGGTGGATGGCGGGTTGCAGACCATCAAGGTGAAAATGCCGGCGATCGTGACGGTGGATCTGCGCCTCAACGAGCCGCGCTATGCCTCGCTGCCCAATATCATGAAGGCAAAAAGAAAGCCGCTGGAGGAGAAAACCCCCGATGATTACGGGGTTGATATTACGCC
>WFQA01000043.1 GCA_015487255.1 Paracoccaceae bacterium
AACGCCTGAAAGCCCCGCTTTCCTTTTGTGGCGAGGATGCCGGCCGCCCGGTGGAGGCGCTGGCTTTTGTCGCCATGGGGTTGCGCACGCTTTCCATGCGCCCGGCCTCGGTTGGCCCGGTCAAACGGCTGCTGCGCGCGGTTGATTTGAGCGAGGTGCGCGAGGTGATCGACGCCGCGCGTGGCTCGGGCGCGCAATCGGTGCGCCCGGCGCTGATGGAATGGTTGCAGGCGCGAAACGCCCCGCTCTAGACGCGGCTTTTATATGCATATTGATAGCTGTATGCACCGGCATTGCCACGGTTTGCCTTGGGAGAATAGCCATTGAGCACCGCGGCATTGGCCTTTAGCCCGTTATTTTCCAACAGGCGCAATGAGGCCTCGACCTCGTTGATATGGGTGACAAGCTGGCGCACCACCAGCATGGTCATCCCGGCATATTTGCCAATGATAATCGGGTCGGTCACCGCCAGTAGCGGTGGCGCATCCAGAATGGACAGATCAAACCGCGCATCGAGATCGGTGCAGAACCGGTCAAAGTTGCGATGCATGAACAGCTCGGATGGGTTGGGCGGGTATTTCCCCGCCGGGATAAAGCTCAGGCCAGTTTCAGGGTCTTTGTAAAGCACATCGTCAAGGCTTGCATCTCCTGTCAAAATATCGGTCAGCCCCGGGGCCGATTCTTCAACACCAAAATAACGGCGCAGATAACCGCGGCGAATATCGGCATCGACCAGGCAGATATTCTGCCCGGATTGCGCCATCACTGTGGCCAGATTGGCCGAAATGAACGACTTTCCCTCCCCCGGGCGCGAACTGGTCATCAACAAGGTTTTTGAACTGCTGTCCAGCATGCCAAAATGCAGGCTGGTGCGCAGGCTGCGCAGAGCCTCCACCGACAGGTTGGCCGGCTCGGTTTTGGCCAGTATGGGCCGGGGGCCGGCACGCTTGTCCGCCCCGCCATATTCGCCATTGCCAACCTTCTGAATCGTGGCATAAACCGAAAGCCCCAGCGCTTCGACCTCGGCCGGGCTTTCCACACCACGGTTGATCATCGAGCGCAGTAACGCAAGCCCGAGTGCCATCCCAAAGCCAAGCATGGTCGCCACCGCAATCAAAAACACCTTGGCAGGCTTGACCGGCTTTGGGAAGGTCATGGGCGTATCAATGATCCTGATATTGCCAATCGTGCCGGCCTTTATTACGCTCAACTCCTGGGCGCGGTTCACCAGTTGCACATAGATCTGCCTTGTAACTTCCAAATCCTGGGTCAGGCGCAGCATTTCGAGCTGAGTCTGGGGCAGGTTGATCGACTGGCCGCGGATATCCTCAAGCTGGGCGGTAAGCTGGGCGCGATTGTCAAGCAGGGTTTGGTAGATCGGGTGGGCCGGGGTATAGCGCTTTTGCAGCTCTTGTTCTTGCAGCAACAGCTCGTTAAGCTGCCCTTCGATCTTGACCGCCTGCTCCAGCAGGGCGCGGGTCTCGAAGCTGAGATCAACCGAATCCTGCAGCAGCTTATAGGCGTTTACCGCGCTTTCTGCGGCGCGCATATTGGCCTCGGCTTCGGGCAGTTGTTTTGAGATGAAATTCAGGCTGTTTTCGGCCTCGGCTGCATTGCGACTAACGTTTTGCAGCAGGTAAACCTCACCTATTTTTTCAAGGATATCGGCGGCCCGGCCCGGGTCGGCATCAAGCACCGCAAGTTGCAGGATCGAGGAATTTTTGCCTTGCTCGGCGATCGAATAATTTTTGCGCAACCGATCCAGCGTGTCGGCAAAACTGTCTTGTCGCAGGATGAATTCCTGCCCAGCCACCCCGGAAATCCGGTCAACCAAAAGCGCAAAACCCAGCTCGGGGCGGCGTAACGGAATGCCTGTGCTGCCCCGCAAAACCTGCGTGCCAATGGTGATTTCAAACATATCTTCACCAAGAAATCTAAGCACCAGCGGTTCACCCAGCAGGTTTTCCGGGGTTTGCAAAAATGCAATTTCGATGCGCTCGCCATTCCATGCATAGCTGGAGATATAAGCAATATCAGGCCGGGGCAGCGCCACGCGGGAGAGGAAATTGCCAATAACCGGCAGGCGTTTGGGGCTGGCTGAAATATCCAGCTTTAGCTCTTTGATCACCGCGCCCAAAATCATCCGCGAGCGCAGGATCTCGATTTCCGCTACCGATTGCGGCGTGTCGGCAAACAGCCCGGAAAGGTCTGCCGAAAGCGCCATGCCGCCGCTGGATTTCTCCTCAAGCTGAATAAGCGAATCGGCCCGGTAAATCGGGGTGGAAAACAAAGCAATACCAAGCCCGACCAGCGCGCCCAGCAAGGTGATGAAGCTGATGCTGTATTTATAGCTGAAAAACAGCCGCAAAATCTCCAGAAATTCGATCTCTGAATTTGATTTTCCCTCCATTATTTCGCCCCCAATTTGCTCACCCAGGCTTTGGCCGCCTCGGTGATTTGCTTGAAAACCAGCACATGAAAATCACGGCTTTTGAGGTAAGGGTCAGCGATGTCAGGCGGGTTGATCCATTGGCCAAAAAGCATGGTCTTGCCGCTGGCCGCCGGCGCCTGCTCATTTATGACCCTGATATGGCCCTTTTCCAGCGCCAATATCAGATCAAACTCAGCAGCAAGATCAGCACTAAATTGCCGGGCAACATGGCCCCGCAGATCAACCCCGGCAGCCAAAGCCAGCCCGGCGGCGGTTTCATCCGCCCCGTGGCCGGAAAGTGCAGCTATGCCGGCGGATTCGACCCGAATATCAGGGCAGGCTTTGGCCAGCAGCCCCGCCCCGACCGGAGAACGACAAATATTTCCGACACAGACCACCAGTATCGAGGTTATCATTACAAATCACCCCCGATAAGCTGGGCCTGACGCACCGCGCCAATGGTGGGGATGAGCTGGGCAATAATCTGGTTCCAGCGCGCTGCCGGGTCAGAAACGATGTAAACCACATCATCTGGGTGCAGCATGAACTTGGTGGCCAGCACAAAGGCCAGCGGGGTGGTGGCATCAAGCTGGTAAACATCGGTGCCATCAGCCCGGTTGCGAAACACGAATATACCCTTGGCGTCGGCGCTGGTTTCATCCAGCCCGCCTTGCCGGGTCAGCGCTTCGGTCAGGCTGATGCTTTCGAACCCAAGCTCAACAATGCCGGGATTGGCGATCTGGCCAAGAATATAAGCCTGTTGCGGCGCGCTGAGCGGCACATTGATGATATCGCCCCCCCGCAAAACCGGGTTGCCGCCGGCCTGGCCGTTTTCCAGAAACTGGCGCAGGTTGATATAGTTGTTTTTCCCGTTGCGCCGGATGGAAACCTGTCGGCTATCGGCGCTCTCAAGCAGGCCGCCAGCGGCGTTTACCGCCTCCAGTAAAGTCAGTGGAATATTGGTGATGGGCAAGGATTTTGGGCTGGCAACCGCGCCGGTTACCATCACTTTTTGTGCGTTGAAGGCCACAACCTTGACTTCGATTTGTGGGTCGGGGATATATTCAGCCAAGCGCGTTGAAAGCTCGCGTTGCACATCGCTCACCAACCGCCCGGCAACCCTGACCTGCCCCAGATAAGGGTAAAAAATATTGCCGTTTTCATTCACCGTAGAGCCGGATTCAAGCTGGCTGCGCTGCGGGCCGGCGGGCAGGGTCAGCTCCGGGTAATCCCATACGGTGATGCCCAATATATCTCCGATGCCGATATTATACTGCCAGTTTGCCCGCGCTGCTGATAGGGTGGACGCGCTGCGCACCGGGTGCGGGGCTGCGCCAAAGGCCGCAATGTTTTGCGACGAAAGCCGGAGAACACGCACGCCATCGGGTAGCTCGGTGGCTTGTGCTTCGGCCTCAACCGGGAAAGCTGTGCGTGATGTGCTGACGCAGCCGGCCAAACTGGCCAAGGCCAGAAGCATTATTAGCCTAGAGATCATGCGGGGTTGTAATGGCGACACTTTGAATCCAATTTAATTGAAAATTTCAAAATCCATTACATGGCAAGTCGATTTAAATTAGGTTAACGGCAGGTTCGAAACTTCAATTTATCTGGCGACGACCGCACCAAATTGCCGGGTGCGGTTGTGGAAGTTTTGCAATACCGCATCAAAAACCTGTGGGGTGAAATCCGGCCATGATTCCTTGATGAAAGCAAATTCGGAATAGGCGCTTTGCCAGGTCATGAAATTGGACAGCCGCATCTCGCCGGCAGTGCGGATAATCAGGTCCGGGTCGTTTTGGCCTTTGGTGTCAAGATGTGCAGCGAAACTGTCCTCGTCAATCTCCTCCAGCGCTATTTCGCCGGAGCTCACCTTAGAGGCCATGGCTTTTGTCGCCCGCACCAACTCATCCCGCCCGCCATAATTGATGGCGACATTGAGGTTGAGGCCGGTATTGTGCGCGGTCAAAGTGCGCAGGTTTTCCATCAGTTTCAGGATGTCCGCCGAGAGCGGGCTCGGGTCGCCCAAAAACCGCACGCATACGTTTTTTTCGTGCAACTCCACCAGATTGTTGGACAGATAACCGCGAAACAGCTTCATTAAGCCCTCAACCTCATGGGCGGCGCGCTTCCAGTTTTCGGTCGAAAACGCATAGAGGGTCAGGGTGTCCACTCCGAAACCCGGGCAGCATTTTACTATTTTCTTTACCTGCGTGGCCCCGCGTTTATGGCCGATCAGCCGCGCCAGCCCGCGCTTTGTTGCCCAGCGCCCGTTGCCATCCATGATAATTCCGACATGCATATTTTAGTTCCTTAAATTTCGGCTGGCAGTTTGTCCATTGGCTTACTTAGCAAATATATCTTTATAAGGGGGGGCTATTCACAAGCAATACTTTCTGGCGGCAGATAACCGCTCACATAGCGGCGCACAAGCTCGCGCGCCGTGGCAATATCACCGCTTTCAACAAGGCCTTCCAGCCCACGGGTCAGATCGGCGATCTGGCTTTTGCTCAGGCTTTGCTCTTGCGCGCGCAGGATTTTCGGGTGCGGGGTCGACAGCACATTATTGTCGATCAACAATTCCTCGAAAAGCTTTTCGCCGGGGCGCAACCCGGTGATTTCGATTTCAATATCGCCTTCCGGGTTGTTTTTGTCCTTCAAGCTCAGCCCCGAAAGCTCGATCATGCGCACGGCCAGATCGCGAATCCGCACCGGCTCGCCCATATCCAGCACAAACACATCGCCACCGCTGGCCATGGAGCCGGCAATAAGCACCAGGCTGGCGGATTCAGGGATGGTCATGAAATAGCGGGTAACATCGGGGTGGGTCAGGGTGACCGGGCCGCCATTGGTGATCTGGCCGTGAAACAGTGGAATGACCGACCCCGAAGAGCCAAGCACATTGCCAAAACGCACCATCGAAAACAGGGTTTTGGAGCTGCCATCAAGATCCTGCACCATCAATTCGGCCAGCCGCTTGGACGCCCCCATGATATTGGTGGGCCGCACCGCTTTATCGGTCGAGATCAGAATAAACCGCTCCACCCCGGCCCTGGCCGCCGCCTTGCCCAGCACCCTTGTGCCCAGCACGTTGTTTTGCAAGCCCTTGACCTCGTTACTCTCGACCAATGGCACGTGTTTATAGGCGGCCGCGTGCAGCACCACCTTGATTTTATGCTGCTTGAAAACCCGCACCACATGGGCCTCGTCGCTGACATTGCCCAGCACTGCCACCAGTTCCACCCCGGCCTTTTGCGCAATCGGTGCCAACTCCTGCTCGATTTTATAAAGCGCGAATTCGCTCAACTCAAAAAGCACCAGCCGCGCGGGAGAAAACTTGAGCACCTGCCGGCACAGTTCAGCACCGATCGAGCCGCCAGCCCCGGAAATAAACACCGCTTTGCGGGTGTAGGTGTCACTGACCTGCAATTCGTCGAGATCAACCTTTTCACGGCCCAGCAGATCATCCGGCGAGACCGGGCGCAGGCTTTCAACCAGATTATGCCCGCCGATCATCTCCACATAAGAGGGCAGGGTCTGCACCTCAAACGGCAAATGCGCGAGCTTGCGGATGATCGCTTGCCGCCGTGCCGGGGTGATCGAGGGAATGGCCAGCAAAACCCGCTCGATCCTGCCTGCGGCGGCGAGTTTTTCCAGCGCGTTGGGCGAAAGCACCGGCAGCCCGGCCACGGTAATGCCCTGCAATGTGGTACTGTCGTCAATAAAGGCCACCGGGCGCACCTCGCGGGACATGCGCAGCGCTGCCACCAGTTGAATGCCCGCCGCCCCCGCGCCATATATCGCCACCGGCACCCGGGGTGAGGTCAGATCGTGCAGTGCCGAAAGAAACATCATGCCACCAATGCGCGAGGCCACCGCGCCCCAGAAAAGCAAGGTGCCAAAGATGATCGGGACCGAGCGCGGCGCGCCGGTTTTGAGCAGGTAGCTGAGCACAATCGCCGCTACGGTCAGGATGGCGGCAAAATAGGCGGTGCGCAAAACGGCTTTGGTTTCAAAGGCATGCAGCTTTATTTTTGGCAGTCCCAGCGCAATTGAGACCGACGCGCCAACAATCATGAGGAGAGGAAAAAGCGGCCAGGAGGCGATCATTTTTTCCGAAGGGGTAAAGGTGCCATAACGCAGGGTAAAGGCGAGAAACAGACAGGCGGGTATAAGCAAAACATCAATAAACAGCAGGATACGGCTTTTGGTGGCCCGCGTCATGTTCTCCAGAGTTTCATACATTGTTATTGATCCAAGCAATCCATTTCAGGTTGTTCCGCTTTTCCGTTCCCTGATATTTGTGAAGCTAAGTGCATAACCTTAAAGACTCGTTACTCTGCTGCCTTATTGACAAAATTTTCAATAATTGTTGTATTTTAACATATCTGTTAAGATTGATATTAACAAATGAAAACATTAAGAAAATTTTTATAATTACGCCCTACCTCTGCTGTTGAGGATGGGTCGTTCAACCGAAAGTTACGCATGAAGAATCACAATCCGGAATCAGTTCTCATCACCGGCGGCACCGGTTCCTTTGGCAAAACCATGCTGCGCCAGTTGCTGAAAGCCGGGGTGGCGGACCTGCGCATTATCAGCCGCGACGAGGAAAAGCAGGACGCCCTGCGCAACGAATTGCGCGATAACCGGGTGCGCTACTATATTGGCGATGTGCGTGACCGCGAGAGTATCGAGCGGGCGATGAACGGGGTGGAATGTGTGTTTCATGCCGCCGCGCTCAAGCAGGTGCCTTCTTGCGAGTTTTTCCCGATCGAGGCGGTGCGCACCAATATTCTGGGTTCGGAAAACGTGGTGCGCGCGGCGATCTCGCTGGGGGTCAAAAACCTGGTCTGCCTTTCAACCGATAAAGCGGTTTTTCCGGTCAATGCCATGGGCATGTCAAAAGCGATGATGGAAAAGGTGGCGGGCGCGGCGGCGCGCGAGCTGGGGCCGGAGAGCAAAACCACCATTTCCTGTGTGCGCTATGGCAATGTGATGTATTCGCGCGGATCGGCCATCCCTTTGTTTATCAAGCAAATATCCGAAGGCAAGCCCATAACGGTGACCGAGCCGAGCATGACCCGGTTTTTGATGCCGCTGCGTGATTCGGTGGCATTGGTTGACTTTGCCTTTGCCCATGCCCGGCAGGGCGATCTGTTTGTGAAAAAGGCACCGGCGGCGACGATCATTGATCTGGTCGAGGCGATCAAGGCGCTGTTTAACGCCCCCGACCACCCGGTGGAGATCATCGGCTGGCGCCATGCCGAAAAGCTATATGAAACCCTGGCCAGTGCGCAGGAACTGGCGCAATCGGAGGATATGGGTGATTATTTCCGTATCCGCATGGATGACCGGGATCTGAATTACAAAGCCTATTTCTCGGAAGGGGATCAGGCGACCGCGCAGCTCGAGGATTACCATTCGCACAATACCGAGCGGCTGGATGTTGACGGGGTCAAGCAATTGCTGCTTAGCTTGCCCGAGGTGCAGAACGCACTGAAAGAGGCGAAGGGATGAAGATTGTCATAACCGGCGCACAGGGGCTGCTGGGCTGGCATGCCGGCGTGGCACTGCATGCGCTGAATTGCGCCGCCCGCTTCAAGGGCGAGGCCGAGCCGGTTGCGCTGGTGCGGCTGGACCGGGCCGGGTTTAATGATGGGCAAAAGCTGCAAGCGGCGCTGAAAGGGGCCGACGCGGTGCTGCATTTCGCCGGGGCCAATCGCGCGCCGGATGCGGCGCTGGAAGCCATCAATACCGCCATTAGTGCCAAGCTGATTGCCGGCTGCAAAGCGGCCGGGGCCAACCCGCATATCATCAATGCCAATTCCATCCATGCAGGGCGTGATACCGCCTATGGCCGCTCCAAGCAGCAGGCCGGTTCGGCGCTGGGGGAGTTTGCCAGCCGTTTTACCGATGTGCTGCTGCCTAATATTTTTGGCGAGGGGGCAAAGCCGGATTATAACAACGTCACCGCCACATTGATCGACCGGCTTTTGCAGGGCAAGACCCCGGAAATAAACCCCGAAGGGCGCATCCCGCTGCTG
>WFQA01000044.1 GCA_015487255.1 Paracoccaceae bacterium
GATGTGCAGGTGAACGATGTGATCGGCATGGCGATGCGCGGTTCGGAAAGCCGGATTGTCTTTGATCAGGGCGACCCGATGGGGGCCTCTACCTGTGTGGCTTGTGGTGAATGCGTGCAGGCCTGCCCCACCGGCGCGCTGTTGCCCGCCGCACCTAGCGCGCAGGATTTTGACGAAGAGGTCGCCTCGGTCTGTCCTTATTGCGGGGTGGGCTGCCAGCTTTCCTTCAAGGTGAAGAATAACCATATCATGCGGGTTGACGGGCTGGATGGCCCGGCCAATCAGGAGCGGCTTTGTGTGAAAGGCCGGTTTGGCTTTGACTACATCCACCACCCGCACCGGCTGACCAAACCGCTGATCCGGCTTGAAGGGGCAAAGAAAGGCCTGAATGTAGACCCCGCCAACCCCTTCACCCATTTTCGCGAGGCCACATGGGACGAGGCGCTGGATATGGCGGCAAACGGGCTGCAAAAGCACCGCGAGGCGATTGCCGGGTTTGGCTCGGCCAAATGCTCCAACGAGGAGGCTTACCTGTTTCAAAAGCTGATAAGGGCCGGGTTTGGCAGCAATAATGTGGACCATTGCACAAGGCTTTGCCATGCATCTTCCGTGGCAGCGCTGTTGGAGAATGTCGGCTCCGGCGCGGTGACGGCCACCTTTAACGAGATCGAAAACGCCGATGTAGCGATCATCATCGGCTCAAACGCGATCGAGAACCACCCCGTCGCCGCCACCTGGTTCAAGCAATTCGCCAAGCGCGGTGGCAAGCTGATCGTGCTGGACCCGCGCGGCGTTGGCCTTGGCCATTATGCCAGCCACCGGGTGATGTTTACACCGGGGGCCGATGTGGCGCTGCTCAACGCCATCATGCATGTCATCGCCGATGAGGGGCTTTATGACCAGGCCTATATCGACCGTTTCACCGAAGGCTGGGCGGCGTTCAAAACCCATCTGGCGGCTTATACCCCCGAGGCAATGGCCCCGCTTTGCGGTGTGGCGGCTGACGAGCTGCGCGCCATCGCCCGCACTTTTGCCGGCGGCAAGGCGGGCATGATCTTTTGGGGCATGGGGGTGAGCCAGCATATCCACGGCACCGATAACGCCCGCTGCCTGATTTCATTGGCGTTGATGACCGGCAATGTTGGCAAGCCCGGTGCCGGGCTGCACCCTTTGCGTGGGCAAAACAACGTGCAGGGGGCGTCTGATGCCGGCTTGATCCCGATGTTTTTGCCCGATTACCAGAGCGTGGCTGACGATGCGGTGCGGGCGAAGTTTTGTGCGGTTTGGGGGGTTGAGGGTTTTTCCGGCGAGAAGGGGCTGACGGTGGTGGAGACCATCCATGCCATTCATGCGGGTGGCGTTGAGGCAATGTATATTCTGGGCGAAAACCCGGCAATGTCCGACCCGGATGTGAGCCATGCGCGCAGCGCGCTGGCCAAGCTCAAGCACTTGGTTGTGCAGGATATTTTCCTGACCGAAACCGCAATGTTTGCCGACGTGATCCTGCCCGCCGCCGCCTGGCCCGAGAAAGACGGCACCGTGACCAACACCAACCGGCAGGTGCAAATGGGGCGCAAGGCCATCACCCCGCCGGGGCAGGCGCGCCCTGACTGGGCGATCACCACCGAGCTGGCCAACCGGCTTGGGCTGGGCTGGAATTATAACCACCCCAGCGAGATATTTGCCGAGATGACCAGGCTGATGCCAAGCCTTGATAACATCACCTGGCCGCGGCTGGAGGCGGAAAGCGCCGTGACCTACCCCAGCCTTTCCCCCACGGATCCGGGGCAGCCGATTGTGTTTGGTGAGGGGTTTCCGCGCGCTGACGGGCGCGCCAATTTCAAGCCGGCAAGCGTGACCGAACCCGACGAACGCCCCGATGCGGCCTACCCCTTTGTGCTGATCACCGGGCGGCAGCTTGAGCATTGGCACACCGGCACCATGACAAGGCGCAGCCATGTATTGGACACGGTGGAGCCGGAGGCCAGTTGTGCGCTGCACCC
>WFQA01000045.1 GCA_015487255.1 Paracoccaceae bacterium
CTGATGACCGAAAACGGACCCCTGACCGCCATTACCGTGCCATTGATCGCTGAAAGCGTGGGGGCTGATTCGGCCAAGATGATGGAAATGATTGATTCGCCAATTGTCAGCCAGATGATCCAGGCCAATTATGATCTGGCCCGGCGAATGCAAATTTCCGGCACGCCGACCTTTGTGTTGGAAAACCAGTTGCTGCGCGGCTATGTGCCCCTGGCGCAAATGCAGCAGATTGTTGACGAAGCCCGCGCGGCACTGAACTAGCGCGCTTCGACTTTTTGTTGATATACCCTTCATGCCCTGCCAATGAGCGCCATTGTTTCGCCATCTCCGCCTCACTGGCACGGCATGATTCAAAATAAAGTCAAAAATATTAACGCTTGAGGCGCCGGGGCATAACTCGGCGCTTTTCGTTTTTGCCTGATGCAGCTATACTGCGGTCAAACTATCTCAACCCGGCCAAACCGGCAGCTAACCCGAGGATGAAAATGGGCACGAAAAAACTGGATTCCGACGTCGAATTTATCAAGGCACTCTCCGAAATACTGCGCGCCAATGATCTGACAGAGATCGAAGTGAGCCGGGATTATGGCGAAAGCGATTCAATCGATGTGCGGGTGGCGCGTGAGATCATAGCGGCCCCCGTGGCCGCAGCGCCGGTGGCCACACCCGAAGACCCGGCCCAGCATGCAGGCGCGGTCACCTCGCCCATGGTTGGCACCGTATACCTTGCGGCCGAGCCGGGGGCGGCACCGTTTGTATCGGTAGGGGATAAGGTCTCGGAAGGGCAGACATTGCTGATCATTGAAGCGATGAAAACCATGAACCAGATCCCCTCGCCACAAGCGGGCACGGTAAAGCGGGTGCTGGTGGATGACGGTGCGGCCGCCGAATTTGGCACGCCGCTGGTTATCATCGAGTAGCCGGCCATGTTTAACAAAATCCTGATAGCCAACCGTGGTGAAATTGCCCTGAGGGTGATCCGTGCCTGCCGCGAAATGGGCATTAAATCGGTGGCGGTGCATTCCACCGCCGATTCCGACGCCATGCATGTGCGCATGGCGGATGAGAGCGTCTGCATCGGCCCGCCCGCGGGCACCGAGAGCTATCTCAGCGTTCCCAACATCATTTCGGCCTGCGAGATATCGGGGGCGGAGGCGATCCACCCCGGGTATGGGTTTTTGTCGGAAAACGCCAATTTTGTGCAGGTGATCGAGGATCACGGGCTGAAATTCATCGGGCCGACAGCCGAGCATATCCGCACCATGGGTGATAAAATCACCGCCAAGGAGACCATGCGCAAGCTTGGGGTGCCTTGTGTGCCCGGCTCGGAAGGCGGGGTGGACAGTATTGAAGACGCGCGCAAGATTGCCGCCGATATGGGCTATCCGGTTATCATCAAGGCCACGGCTGGTGGCGGCGGGCGCGGCATGAAGGTGGCGCAAAGCGCGGAGGAGCTTGATGTCGCGTTTTCCACCGCGCGCGCCGAGGGCAAATCGGTGTTTGGCAATGCCGAAGTGTATATTGAAAAATACCTCACCCTGCCCCGCCATATCGAGATTCAGGTCTTTGGTGATGGCAAGGGCAATGCGGTGCATCTGGGGGAGCGGGATTGCTCGCTGCAACGCCGCCATCAGAAGGTTTTCGAGGAAGCCCCATCGCCAGCGATCGATGAAGCCACACGGCAGAAAATCGGCAAGGTTTGCGCCGATGCGATTTCGGGCATAAATTATGCCGGTGCGGGCACGATCGAGTTTTTGTATGAGAACGATGAGTTTTATTTCATCGAAATGAACACGCGGCTGCAAGTCGAGCACCCGGTGACCGAGGCGATTTTTGGCATTGATCTGGTGCGCGAGCAAATCCGCGTGGCCGAAGGATTGCCGCTTTCGTTTGAGCAAAAAGACCTGGTTATCAACGGCCATGCCATCGAGTGCCGGATCAATGCCGAGAAGGTGCCGGAGTTTCGGCCCTCGCCGGGCACGGTGGCGCAATATCACGCGCCGGGCGGGCTTGGGGTGCGTATGGATAGCGCCATTTATGACGGCTATAAAATTCCGCCCTATTATGACAGTCTGATCGGCAAGCTGATTGTGCATGCCGCCGACCGGCCCACCGCACTGGCGCGGCTGGAGCGCGCGCTCTCGGAGCTGGTGATCGAAGGGGTTGAAACCACCCTGCCATTGTTTGATGCCTTGCTAAAACAAGAGGCGGTGCAAACCGGCGACTACACCATCCACTGGCTTGAGCAATGGCTGGAGACCGACCCGGAAATCTGATGCAACAGATCACGCCCAGGCTATTGCTGCAAGCCTATGCTTCGGGCGTGTTTCCGATGGCGGAATCGGCGCAATCAGACGAGATATTGTGGTTCAACCCCGAAAAGCGCGGGGTGCTGCCGCTGGACGGGCTGCATATCTCGCGCAGCCTGCGCAAGGTGCTGAAGGCCGGGCAGCACAGGGTGAGCGCCAACCGCTGTTTTTCCAGGGTGCTCACCGCCTGTATGGACCGCGAAGAAACCTGGATCAACCATGAGATCGCCGCGCTTTATGATGAGCTGCACCGGCTCGGCCATGCCCACTCGGTCGAGGTCTGGCATGGGGATGAGCTTGCGGGCGGGCTTTACGGGGTGTCGCTCGGGGCGGCGTTTTTTGGTGAAAGCATGTTTTCGGCGCAGAGCAATGGCTCTAAAATCGCATTGGTCGGGCTGGTGGCGCGGCTAAATCTGGGGGGCTACAAATTGCTCGACACCCAATTTTTGACCCCGCATCTGGCCAGGCTTGGCGGGGTGGAGATCAGCCGGAAAGCCTATCTTGGCAAGCTGGAAAAAGCGCTGGAGTCACCGGCGGATTTTGGGCGGTTGAAGGCAGAAGACAGCTATTCGCTCGCCGCGCTCTCGCAGCTCAGCACCCAGATATCGTAACGCGGGTGGTCCAGCGCCGAAAGCGCCGGGCTGGAGGCAAACATCCAGCCATAAAAGGACGGCTCCTCGTTGCGGATATCGCGGATGTTCAGCAGGGCGTATGCGTCTGAATTTATGTCCCCCACCGGGTAGCGGCAGGCTTCCAGCGTTACTTCCAGCCGCTCGAATTCCACCGTTTCACCAATAGAGATGCTGAAATTATTCACCGCGCCGGTGATTCTATCCAGCCCGCGCAGGATCGCGCCGCTGCCCTCGTCGGAATTGGCGCTGCGCTCGGTATCAAAATTGAACACCGGCACTTCCAGCTCCGTGCCAAGGGTGGTTTCCTCGATGGTTGGCAATGGCTCCTGGGTGATCTGGGCCATGGCCATCGAGGGCAACAGCAGGAATAGAAAGAGCAGCTTATTCATTATTTCCACCTCCCCCCGAGGCAAATGTCATCAACAGGTTGAGCAGGCTGACCGACCCTTGGGTATATTCCACCTCATCCCCGGCATTGAGCATATAATCCGAGCCACCCGGGGTCAGCTCCAGAAAATTGCCGCCCAGCAGGCCTTCGGAGGCCACTTTGGCCTCGCTATCCTCAGGGATGGCGACATCGGAACGCACGGTAAAAGTGGCCACAGCCTGATAGGTCTGCACATCCAGTTCCAGCTTGGTGATCGTGCCGATCTGCACCCCGGCGAGATGCACCTCTCCACCGATATTCAGCCCCTCGGCGCTGCTGAATTTAGCCTGCAGTTCATAGGATTCCTCCCCGGTGGAAAAGCCGGTGCTTTGCCCGGCATAGAGCAAAAAACCAGCCGCCGTGGCCACCACCACCGCGCCGATCAGGGTCTCTGCAACATTGTTTGCCATTGCCCTACTCCGGCCGCCAAGCCTCATAATCCGAAGCCACCACACCCTGCCCCAGCATGCTGCCCTTGGGGTGAAAGGCATTTTGTGTGCCGGTCCGGTTTGGCTGGCTCGGCTTTTCCCAACCCTTGCTTGGCAGCGGGTTGTCACCGGGGCGGTTGTCAAACGTGTGGTGCAGCCAGCCGTGCCATTCGGCCGGCACCCGCGAGCCTTCGATCGGGCCGTTATAGATCACCCAGCGTTTGTTTCCATTGGTATAGTATTTATTGCCAAGCTCGTCTTCGCCAACCAGCTTGCCATGGCGCCAGGTGTAAAGCTGGGTGCCAATGGTCTGGCCGTTCCACCAGGTCAGCATGCGTAGGATAAATTTCATTCACTTGCTCCGCTATGAGGCCGAGGCCTGCTTGCTGTCTGCATATATCATCAGCGGCTCGCCGTCACCCGAAATTGCTTCCTCGTTGACCACAACCTCAACCACATTTTCCAGCCCCGGCAGTTCAAACATGGTGTCGAGCAGCACTTCCTCAAGGATGGAGCGCAAGCCCCGCGCCCCGGTTTTGCGCTGAATCGCGCGGTTGGCAATGGCGGTGAGCGCCTCGGGGGTGAAGGTCAACTCGACATCCTCCAGCCCGAACAGGCGCTGATATTGCTTGACCAGCGCATTTTTCGGCTCGGAAAGAATGGTGACCAGCGCATCGGCGTCAAGGTCGGTCAGGGTGGCGATCACCGGCAGGCGGCCAACAAATTCGGGGATCAGGCCGAATTTCAGCAGGTCTTCCGGCTCAAGGTCTTGAAAAACCTCACCGATATTGCGGCTGTCCACATCACGCACATCAGCGCCAAAACCCACAGCCGAGCCTTTGCCACGCTGCGAGATGATTTTATCCAACCCGGCAAAAGCGCCCCCGCAGACAAACAGTATATTGGTGGTATCAACCTGCAAAAACTCCTGCTGGGGGTGTTTGCGCCCGCCCTGGGGCGGCACCGAAGCAACCGTGCCCTCCATGATTTTCAGCAAGGCCTGCTGCACGCCCTCACCCGACACATCGCGGGTGATCGAGGGGTTTTCCGCCTTGCGGGAGATTTTATCCACCTCGTCGATATAAACAATGCCGCGCTCGGCGCGCTCGACATTATATTCAGCCGATTGCAAGAGCTTGAGGATGATGTTTTCCACATCCTCGCCCACATAGCCGGCTTCGGTCAGGGTGGTGGCGTCAGCCATGGTGAAAGGCACATCAAGCGTGCGCGCCAGGGTTTGCGCCAGCAGGGTTTTGCCGCAGCCGGTCGGGCCGATCAGCATGATATTGGATTTCGCCAATTCCACATCGCTATCCTTGCCCGCATGCTCTAAGCGCTTATAGTGGTTGTGCACCGCCACCGAGAGCACCTTTTTCGCCACTTCCTGCCCGATGACATAATCATCAAGCACCGCGCAAATCTCTTTTGGCGAGGGCACGGTATCAGCGCTTTTGATCTGGCTGGATTTGCTCTCCTCACGGATGATATCCATGCAAAGCTCGACGCATTCATCACAGATAAACACAGTCGGCCCGGCAATGAGCTTGCGCACCTCGTGCTGGCTCTTGCCGCAAAACGAGCAATAAAGGGTATTTTTACTATCCGACCCGGCTGATTTGGTCATGGCATTCTCCTGCCCTAAAAATCTTTTGCGTCTGCCTTAACAGAACATCACAATACAACAGATTACAAGCGCTAAGCGCGCCTGCCCTCTTTGGCTTGGCTATTCTTCGCTCTCGTCACCGCGCTTCTGCACGATCTCGTCAATGATACCCCACTCCAGCGCCGCCTCTGCGGTCATGAAATTATCCCGGTCCAGCGCCTGCTCGACCTCGTCCATTTTCTTGCCGGTATGTTTTACATATATGCCGTTAAGCCGGGCTTTCAGCTCCAGAATCTCCTTGGCATGCAGGGCGATATCAGAGGCCTGCCCCTGAAACCCGCCACTTGGCTGGTGCAGCATGATGCGCGAATTGGGCAGGGTATAGCGCATGCCCGGCTCACCGGCAGCCAGCAGGAGCGAACCCATAGAGGCGGCCTGCCCGATACATACGGTTGAGATTTTTGGCTTGATGAATTGCATCGTGTCATAAATCGACAGGCCGGAGGTGACCACACCACCAGGGGAATTGATATACATGGCGATGTCTTTATTGGGGTTTTCCGCCTCCAAAAACAACAGCTGCGCCACGATGATAGTCGCCATCTGGTCTTCCACCGGGCCGGATACAAAGATGATCCGCTCCTTGAGCATGCGCGAGAAAATATCATAGCGTACAGAGCCGCGCGCCGTGGTTTCCTCCACACTCGGGATCACAAAACCGGTTTCATTCATCATAGGGTTAAACATACGGCATCGCCTTTCAATCACATTGAATTCTTCTAATGCGAATTCCTTTCCCAATGGTTTAATCCCTGCGGGGGGGAGCTTCAAGGCCCGTTCCGGTAAGTTTACCAACATAAGGGTTTATTATGTGGTGAGGCCAAGCCCACGCCCCAGGCGTGGGGCGTGCCGCTGAGGGGGCTTGACAGGGGCCGCAGGCCCCGCATCAATGTCCCCGAAGCGGCGCGCGCGGCAGCGCTGCAGCAAAAAATCCCGCCATTGCACCAAGCGGCACCGGTGGCATTTTTGAAGAGGCCTTCAAAAATGGGAATCGCGACGCCTCTGCCGAGCTACGCTCGGCAAGGGGGTACACACCCTCACCGCCCCGATCATTTTATCGATTCAGAAGAGCCAGCCCCGCTTTTGGGCTGGCTGTAAAGCAACCGCCCAAAGCAGCGTTTACTTCAAAATCACTCGTCGTCGAGGGCTTCAATGGCTTTTTGCAGTTCGTCTTTAGTGACAGGCCTATCGGTAACCACTGCCAGTTCCAGAATGTAATCCACTACTTTATCTTCATAAAGCGGCGCGCGCATCTGCTGCTGGGCCTGTTCATTTTTCTGAATGAACTCAAAGAACTCTCGCTCCTGCCCGGGATATTGCCGCGCGGCCTCAAACATGGCGCGCTGCATATCCTCGTCGGAAACCGTGATCTCGTTTTTATTACCCAGCTCGGCCAGCAGCAGCCCAAGGCGCACCCGGCGCTCGGCGAGAGTTTTATGCTCTTCCGTGGTTTCGATTTCCGGGTGGTCGTGGCCCTCTACTTCAGGGTTTTCCTCGTGCCAAAGCGTATGGGCAATTGAGCCGGCCTCGGCCTCGACAAGGCTTGGCGGCAGCTCAAAATCAAACATACCGTCCAGCTTATCCATCAGGGCGCGTTTCAGCACATTACGTGCAGCACCTTTATACTCATCGGCCAACCGCTCGGAAATCTGCTTTTTCAGGCCCTCTAGGTCTTCCGCCCCGTAGCGCGCGGCCAGCTCGTCATTGATCTCGGCCGGTTTTGGCTCGTTCACCGCTTTGATATTACAGGTGAAAACCGCGTCTTTGCCCTTCAGGTTTTCGGCCTGATACTCAGTCGGGAACGTGACCTTGACCTCAACCTCGTCGCCTTCCTTCACCCCCACGAGCTGCTCTTCAAAGCCCGGAATGAAGCTGTTGGAGCCAAGCACAAGCGGGTAATCATCGGCCTGCCCGCCCTCAAACGCCACATCATCCACCTTGCCAAGAAAATCGATAACCACCTGGTCACCGTCTTTGGCCTTGGAGCCTTTGCGGCGCTTTTCAAAATTCTGGGTGGATTTGGCGATGTTGTCCAGCGCGTCCTGAATGGATTCCTCGTCTGCCTCGACCACCAGCCGCTCCAGCTCGATGCTGGCAAAATCACCTTCCGGCACCTCGGGCAGGCACTCGTAAGAAACAGAAACAGCCACATCGTCGCCCTCTTTCCATTCCTCGTTGGTCATCTTGATTTCCGGCTTTTGCGCTGCACGATCGCCGGTTTTCGCAAACTGCGCGTTGACCGCGCCATCCACGGCTTCCTGCAGGGCTTCACCCAGCACCGACTGGCCAAACATCTTTTTCATCAGGGCGAGCGGGGCTTTGCCCTTGCGAAACCCCTTCATCTGGAAATCAGCCCGTGCGGCCTCGATTTTCTCGTTCACCTTCGCATCCAGCTCAGCAGCCGGGATCACGATATCATAGGCGCGTTTCAGGCCTTCGTTCAGGGTTTCGGTAACCTGCATGTCAATTCCTCGGTTCAATGCCCAGACGGGCCTAAAATATGGTACGGATGAAGGGACTTGAACCCCCACGCCTTGCGGCACCAGAACCTAAATCTGGCGTGTCTACCAATTCCACCACATCCGCATAAATTCCGCGCCTCTTTAGCAGAGGATTTTGCGGCTGGCGAGGGGAAAATGAATTTGATGGCCGCAATGCATGTTTTGCGGCTGACAGGCAGGCGATACCCGCTCTTGCCGGGATCACGGCAACAGGAGGCAAAAGCCGGGTGCGCCCGCCAAACCAAGGCGGACGCATTGTAGCGCGTTAAAATTCGAGGGTTTGCTCAACCATTTTAACCTTGATCCGCGCCATGCCAAGATTGGATTTTTTCTCCAATGCCGCATAGAGGAAAATCGTTGGCGTTTTTTCCAATGGCCGGATCAGGTGCACCTGTGTGCCCAGCGTGATCAGAATATCCTCGATGGCATCATCGCCAAGACCAAGCGCCTGCATAGCGGCGAGCTTGGCCTTGACCACCTCGGTATTGGCGGCAGCGGCAATATCCAGATCGAAATCTTTCCCCCCCCCTTCAGCGGCAAGCATCAGCCCGCTGTCACTATCCACCAGGCAAGCACCGATAAAACCGTCGATACCTTTGAGCGCTGAAATATCTGTAGACATCATTCGTCCTCTATTTTTACTGTTTGTACGAGCCTGCCAGCAGAAAAAGCGAACTGGCGGCACAAAGATGGTTTAGGCAAAACAACCCAAGGTACTGTTAATGCAACAAAATGGATATGCCCAGCAAAAAACAAGAAGGGCATTAAGTTTAATTATAATAAATCAATGATTACACAAGTTTTTTAATGCATCAGGTGAATTTAAGTGCGCGAAACACCCCTGGGAGCTGCTCCGGGATGTCTTCCGCAATCAGCCCCGGGCCAAATTGAAGCGCGCATTCCACATGCAGCCAGGCTGCGACTTCGGCGGCCTGCATTGGGCCAAAGCCGCGCGCCAGCAGGCCGGTGATGAAACCCGCCAGCACATCGCCCGCACCAGCGGTGGCCAGCCACGGGGCGGCGCGCTCGTAATGGGCCGAGCTGATGACGGCGCGCCCCGTCTGGTCGGCGATCACGGTATCCGCCCCCTTGAACAGCACTACGCAACCCGCGCGGGCGGCGGCCTCCCGCGTGGCGTCTACTTTGGAATAGGCGGGGCCAGTGGTGGCGGGAGCGCCAAGCTTGGCCATAATATCCGGAAACAACCGCTTGAATTCCCCCGCATGGGGCGTCAGCACGCAGTTTTCATGCAGCTTGGCAAACAGCTCTGGCATTTCACTCAAAATCGTCAACGCATCTGCATCCAAAACCGTAGGGTGGGTGCTCGCACCCACCACCGCCGCCACCATCCCCTGCGCCCGATCATCCAACCCCAATGCCGGCCCAAGGCAAAGCGCATTTATCCGCTTGTCCTGCAAGGTGGCCGCCAGCGCCACCCCGTCCTCAATCGGGGCCAGTATAATCGCCGTAAGCTGCGCCGCACATTCCGCAATCGCCGATTGCGGCGCCCCAAGGCTGACCACCCCCGCCCCGATGCGCAACGCCCCTCGGGCGGCAAGGCGGCCCGCGCCTGTGTGGGCAGAGGGGCCGGAGAGGATAAGGGCGTGGCCGTGGTGGTATTTGTGGGAGTTTCCCCACTTAGTGACATAACCCTCAATTCTAGGCCTAATCAGTTTGCAACTCTCAATGTCAGTCTTGGGTGAAAACACTTTTTGTGAACGCTCCAACCCAATATCAATCACTCTCAACTTCGCGCAATGAACAACTACACCTCCCAAAAAGTGCCCTATTTTAGGTCGGTGGAATGAAACTGTTAGCGTAGAGAATATAGGGTCAATAGAATCAATACTGCCTAAATAAGCTCCGGAGTCAGAACAGAACCCACTGCCAATATCAACACTCACAACTTTAACCCCATAAGGATGGTGATCCTCCTGTGACGCTATTGCGCCAGCCGTATTCAAGGAAAACCGAAGACTTGGCAAACTCAAAAAGGGACGGGACAGACCAGTGCCAAACAATGCATCCACAAAAACATCTGTCCGTTGTGGATCATCAAATGAAAACTCGCTGGCTTGCCCTGAAAGAGCAACTATCTCCCCCACCTCCAACCATCGCTCCGCATTCACCTTGGCATCCGGCGGCAGTTTTTCCAGCTCGCCGTAAAGAAAAACCTCCACCGCCCAGCCGCGCGCCTTTAGCAGCCGCGCGACCACGAAGCCGTCGCCGCCGTTGTTGCCGGGGCCACAGAGGACCACGGCTTTTTGCGGGGAATTGGCCATGTCGGGCCACTCTTCCAGAATGGCCTCAACCACGCCTGCGCCTGCGCGCTCCATCAGCTCAAGGCCGGTCACTTCACCGCTTTCAATCGCGGCTTGCTCGATGGCGCGCATTTGCGCGGCGGTGAGGAGTTCGGTCATATCAGGCTCCGGCAATTCATGTGTGTTCAATGCCACAATAGCAGATATATCACAATTCACATGGCCGCGCAGCGAAAGCGTAGGGTGCTTGGTCTCCACGCACCCTACATTTCATTGCGCCCAAACTTTCATCAGCGTGATTAAATATTAGGCATATTTATTGAAATCTCATCCACCACACCCCACCCGCAACGCAACCAAATTGCAACGCCGTCGCGCAGATGCTTAACAGGGCCTGCACAATCAGGAGCATCGACATGAAAAAAATCGAAGCGATTATCAAGCCGTTCAAGCTCGACGAAGTGAAAGAAGCGTTGCAAGACGTGGGCATTCAGGGGCTGAGCGTGATCGAGGCCAAGGGCTTTGGCCGCCAGAAAGGCCATACCGAGCTTTATCGCGGCGCCGAATATGTGGTGGACTTCCTGCCCAAGGTCAAAATCGAGATCGTGCTCAACGATGATCAGGTGGAGGAGGCGATCAAAGCCATTATCGACGCAGCCAAAACCGGCAAAATAGGTGATGGCAAGATCTTTGTCTCCACCATCGAGCAAGCCATCCGCATTCGCACAGAAGAAGACGGGCCTGACGCCCTTTAACCCAAGGAACCCAAAATGAGTGACATTCAAACCGTTCTCGACATGATCAAGGATAATGATATCGAATATGTCGATATCCGCTTCACCGACCCGCGCGGCAAGCTGCAGCATGTGACCATCATCAATGACGAAGTCGATGCCGACTTCCTGGAAGAGGGCTTCATGTTTGACGGCTCCTCGATCGCCGGCTGGAAAAGCATTGACGAAAGCGACATGAAGCTGATGCCCGATTGCACTTCAGCCTATATCGACCCGTTCTATGCCGAAAAAACCCTGTGTCTGCATTGCTCGATCCATGAGCCGGACACCGGTGAACCCTATTCACGCGACCCGCGCTCAACCGCTGAAAAGGCAGAGGCCTACCTGAAAGCCTCGGGCATTGGTGACACCGCCTATTTTGGCCCGGAAGCCGAATTCTTCCTGTTTGACGATGTGCGTTTCAGCAACACCATGAACAAGGTCTCCTTCGAGGTCGATGCGGCCGATGCCTCATGGAACACTGATACCGAATATGAAATGGGCAATATGGGCCATCGCCCGGGCGTCAAGGGCGGGTATTTCCCGGTTAACCCAACCGATGCCTCCCATGATATTCGCGGCGAAATGCTGAGCACCATGAAGCGGCTCGGCATGAAGGTTGACAAACACCACCACGAGGTTGGCTCCTGCCAGCACGAGCTTGGCCTGGTATTCGATACTCTGGTCAAGCAGGCGGATGAATTGCAAAAGTATAAATATGTGATCCATAATGTGGCGCATGCCTACGGCAAATCCGCCACTTTCATGCCCAAGCCGATCGCTGGTGATAACGGCACCGGCATGCATGTGAACATGTCGATCTGGAAAGAAGGCAAGCCGCTGTTTGCCGGTGATAAATACGCCGATCTTTCGCAGGACGCGCTTTATTTCATCGGCGGCATTCTCAAGCACGCCAAAGCGCTGAACGCCTTTACCAACCCGGCGACCAACAGCTACAAGCGCCTGATTCCGGGTTTTGAAGCGCCGGTTCTGCGCGCCTATTCGGCCCGCAACCGCTCGGGCTGTGTGCGCATCCCCTGGGCTGAAAGCCCGAAGGCCAAGCGTGTCGAGGCCCGCTTCCCCGACCCGGCGGCCAACCCTTACCTGTGCTTTGCCGCATTGCTGATGGCCGGGCTTGACGGGATCAAAAACAAGATCGACCCCGGCGAGGCTTCAGATAAAGACCTTTATGATCTGCCACCGGAAGAGCTGGCCGGCATCCCCACCGTTTGCGCCAGCTTGCGTGAAGCACTCGAAGAGCTGGAAAAGGATATGGATTTCCTGACCGTGGGTGATGTGTTCACCAAAGACCAGATCGAAGGCTATCTGGAGCTGAAATGGGAAGAGGTTTATACCATGGAGCACACGCCACACCCGGTTGAGTATGGCATGTATTACAGCTGCTAAAGTGTTTTGTGTTTATCTGAACCACCTATCGGCTTTACCATTGAGGCAGTGATTGTGAAACAATCGCGTTCAATGGTAAAACCGTTTTAAATCAAACGTAAAACGCTATAGATTGGTGCGTGGAGACCACGCACCCTACGGCAAACCAAAGGCCTCCCGCTTGGGGAGGCCTTTTTTGTGGCGATGCGCGAAAAATATTTAGGGGCGGATGGTTCCATCACCTGTAACCAGATATTTGAAGCTGGTGAGCTGGGCCGCGCCGACCGGGCCACGGGCATGCATTTTGCCGGTGGCGATGCCGATTTCCGCCCCCATGCCAAATTCGCCGCCATCGGCAAATTGCGTGGAAGCGTTGCGCATGACAATGGCGCTATCAACCCGGGCAAAAAACCGCGCGGCGGCACTGTCATCCTCGGTCACGATCGCATCGGTATGGTTGGAGCCAAAAGTGCCGATATGCCTGATCGCCCCGTCCACCCCGTCCACCAGCTTGGCGGCGATGATCATATCAAGGTATTCCACGCCAAAATCCTCGGCTTTGGCTTTGACCGTGCCTTGCTGCTCGGCCAAAACCCCTTCCGCGCGCACTTCGACCCCGGCCTTGAGCAGATCGTCAATAAAAGGCGCGGCGTGCTTCGCAAAAAAGGATTTGTCGATCAGCACGGTTTCAGCCGAGCCGCAAATACCGGTGCGCCGGGTTTTGGCATTCAGCACAATGGCGCGGGCCTTTTCAGGGTCGGCAGCGCCGTCGACATAAACATGGCAAATCCCTTCGAGATGGGAAAATACCGGCACCCTTGCCTCGCGCTGCACCAGCCCGACAAGCCCTTTGCCGCCGCGCGGCACGATCACGTCGATATGCTCGCTCATGGTCAGCATTTCGCTCACCGCCGCCCTGTCCCGCGTGGGCACAAGCTGGATCGCCGCCTCGGGGAGGCCGGCCATCTTCAGCCCGCGCACAAGGCAGGCATGAATGGCGCCCGAACTATGAAAGCTCTCGGACCCGCCGCGCAAAATCGCGGCATTGCCCGCCTTCAGGCACAGCCCGCCGGCATCCGCCGTCACATTAGGGCGGCTTTCATAGATCACCCCGATCACCCCGAGCGGCGTGGAGACCCGCCTGATATTGAGGCCCGAGGGCATATCCCACTCCGCCAGCACCTTGCCGACCGGATCATCCTGCACGGCCACCGCCCGCAAGCCCGCGGCAATGGCTTTGATACGGCTTTCGTCAAGCATAAGGCGGTCTAGCATGGCGCTGGACAGGCCTTTATCGCGGCCAAATTGCATATCCAGCTTGTTGGCTTCAATAATTTCCGCGATGCCGGCCTCGATGCACTCCGCCGCCGCTTCCAGAGCTTGCTGCCTGGCCCCGGCAGAGGCAAAAGCCAGCTCGGCGCTGGCGGATTTGGCCTTTTGGCCGATCTCTAGCATGGTGGCTTTGATATCCATGTCAAACTCCCTTAAATCGCCATATCATCGCGGTGGATCAGGGCCGAGCGCCCCGCATAACCCAATCGGGCTTCGATTTCGGCACTTTTAACGCCAATGATTTCTCGGGCCTCATCCGCACTATAGCCAACCAGCCCCTTGGCGACCAGATCGCCAGCCTCATCCCTGATCTCCACCGGATCACCGCGCCCGAAATCCCCCGCGATGGCGCGCACGCCAGCCGGGAGCAGGCTGCTGCCCCCGCGCAGTGCGCGCGCCGCACCGGCATCGATTGTCACCATTCCGGCCATTTTCATTGCTGAGATCCAGCGCTTGCGGGCCGAGCCGGGGTCATCCGCCGCCTTGAACCACGTGCAGGGCGCGCCATTTTGCAAGGCCTGCACCGGGCGCAGACCATCTCCTTTGGCAATCGCCATTGCGCAGCCCGCCTTCATGGCAATCTCGGCCGCCATCAGCTTGGTGCGCATGCCCCCCGAAGCCCCGGCCGAGCCGATATCCCCCGCCATATCCTCGATCTCGTGGGTAATCTGCTCGACCAGCCCAAAATGCCTGGCATCGGGGTATTTGCGCGGATCGGCACTGTAAAGCCCGTCCACATCCGAAAGCAGCACCAGCACATCCGCCCCGATCAGCGAGGCCACCTGCGCCCCGAGCCGGTCATTATCCCCATAGCGAATTTCATCGGTGGCGACGGTGTCGTTCTCATTGACAATCGGCACCACCCCCAGCGCCAGCAGCGCATTGAGTGTGGCGCGGGTGTTGAGATAGCGCCGCCGGTTCTGGCTGTCTTCCAAGGTCAGCAGCACCTGCGCGGTTTCGATCCCGTGGGGTTGCAGCGCGCCCTGATAGGCCCGCGCCAGCCTGATCTGCCCCACTGCCGCCGCGGCTTGTGATTGCTCCAGCGGCAGATCACCCTGCAGCCCCAGCACCCCGCGCCCCAGCGCGATCGAGCCGGAGGAGACAATCAGCACCCCCTTGCCCTGCCCTTTCAGCGCCATCACATCTTTGGCGACCGATTGCAGCCAAGCCTCACGCAAGCTGCCATTTTTCACCAATAATGCCGAACCGATCTTCAACACCACCAGCTTGGCGGATTTGAAAATTTCCGCACTCAGGGTCGCCATTGTTCCGGCTCCTCTTTCGCCTTGGTCTCGTTCACCCTGGCCCCGTCAATCACCCGTTTCAGGGCGCGCAGCACATCAACCACCCCCGCATGGCTGACCGCCGACATGGCATAAACCCTGCCCCCGACAGCCGCCTCAAGCGCCGCCAGCTTTTCAGCGCGCACATCCTCCTTGAGCGCATCCACCTTGTTGAGCGCCACCACCCGCGGGCGCGCGGCCAGATCCCTGGCGTATTTCTCCAGCTCGGCGGAGATGATACGGTAATCCTCGCCCACATCCTCGCCGGTGCCATCCACCAGATGCAACAAGACCGAACAGCGCTCCACATGGCCCAAAAACCGGTGCCCAAGCCCGGTGCCTTCAGAGGCCCCCTCGATCAGCCCCGGAATATCGGCGATGACAATCTCGGTGTTATCAATCCCGACAACCCCAAGATTGGGGTGCAGCGTGGTAAACGGATAATCGGCAATTTTGGGGCGGGCGTTGGATGTGGCCGCCAAAAACGTGCTTTTGCCGGCATTGGGCATGCCAAGCAGGCCAACATCGGCAATCAGCTTCAGGCGCAGCCAGATGGTGCGCTCCACGCCCTCTTGCCCGGGGTTGGAGCGGCGCGGGGCCTGATTGATGGAAGATTTGAAGCGCAGGTTCCCCCAGCCGCCATTTCCACCCTCGGCCAGCATCACCCGCTGGCCCAGCCTGGTGAGATCCGCCAGCACGGTTTCCTGATCCTCGTCGAGAATCTCGGTGCCCACCGGCACCTTGAGCACGATGTCCTCGCCGTTTTTGCCCGACATCTGCCGCCCCATGCCGGCTTGGCCATTCTGGGCAAAAAAGTGCTGCTGGTAGCGAAAATCGATCAACGTGTTCAGCCCGTCAACCGCCTCGACCCAGACCGAGCCACCGGCCCCGCCGTCACCGCCATCGGGGCCGCCAAACTCGACATAAGCCTCGCGGCGAAAGCTGGTGCAGCCCTTGCCGCCCTGCCCCGAGCGAATATAGACTTTGGTGAGGTCGAGGAATTTCATAATGCAATCCTAATGGTTTATCCTGCGATACAGCAAGCCAGGCAAAGGCTCAAGCCCGCCGCGCCTGCCAATCGGCGCGCGTCAGGTGAAAGCTGTTGTTTTTCAGGGTCTCACCCCGGGCCTTGCAATAATCCTCACAAACTCCGGCCAGCCGAAACCCGTTCTTCAGCAGCACCTTTTCCGAGGCCGGATTGCCATGCCAGACACAGGCGGTGATCGCCATGCGCGCGGGGTTTTCGAACATCCGCGCGGCCATCTCCCCCACGGCCCAGGAGGCAATGCCGCGGCCCCAATACGCCCGCCCCAACATATAACCAAGCCCGCCGGCCATCTCGCCAATACTGCCCGCCAACTGGCCACCCACCTCGATCACCAGCACCTGCCCGGCCCTGGCCTCGGCCGAATTCATCCGCATCCGGGTGAACGCCGGTTCCGCCGGATAAGGCCAGATCACCAGCATTTTAACGATCTCGTAATCCGAGACCAGCGCATGAAAGGCCGTAAAATCATCCGCCCGGAAAGGGCGCAGTCTGCAATCATCCATTTTTCCGACTCCAACTCATGGTTATCCCCCCTTGGCCAGCACAAACAGCACGGATGCAACAGTCAGCCCCGCCAGCACCCACATCAGATATTTTTCGCCCGGCCTGCCGCTCAGCCGCGCCGCGATCATTTGCCCGCCGTAACCCCAAAGCGGCTGCAGCACCGATTGCACCATCATGAAACCCAGCCCGATCCCAAAAGTCGCCAGCAGCGGCGCGGTGCCGGGGCTGACAAAATTGGTGAAACTGGCAATCGCCATCGCCCAGGCTTTCGGGTTGAGCGGGTGCACGACAAGCCCCGATATAAAACTTGGCGGCGAAGCCACCTCGCTGGGCTGCAGCTTTGCCCCCAATATCTTGTAAGCCAGCCAGAAAATATAGCCCACCGAGGCCCATTTCAACACCTCAAACAACAGTGGCAGGCGGATATAAAGCTCCATCAGGCCCAGCCCCATCGGCCAGATCACAAATTGCATGCCCAGCACCACCCCGGCGATAAACGGCAAGGCACGCCAAAAGCCAAAACCGGCCGAGGCGGCAAGGATCACCATATTGGCCGGCCCCGGCGTGCCAACCATGGCGCCGGCAAACAGGATAAAGCTGAAAAATTCGATCCCCATGGGGTTCTCCAAATATAAAAAGGGCCCGGTGTTGCCACCGAGCCCTCACAAAACTGTGCCAGAGGTTCCGGTTATTCAGCGGCCTCCGCCAGTGGGAGAACCGAAATAAATGTGCGCCCTTTCAGGCCTTTGTGAAACTTCACATTGCCTTCAGCGGTTGCAAAAATCGTGTGGTCTTTACCCATGCCCACATTGTCACCCGGCCAAAACTTGGTGCCGCGCTGGCGCACGATGATATTGCCACCGATGACCAGCTCGCCACCGTATTTCTTTACACCAAGGCGGCGGCCGGCTGAGTCGCGGCCGTTGCGGGATGAACCACCTGCTTTTTTATGTGCCATTGATCGCTCTCCTTATTTCGCAGCTTTGGCGAATTCGCCGGCTTGCTTGATCCAATCGTCGCGCTCGATGCGGCCCTTGAAGGACAGACGATCATCCATATACTCAATTTCAGCAGGGCCCCATTCGGCGATCTGCCAGAAGTGGAAAACCCCGATCCCGTTCAGCACGCCTTCAAGCTTGGGGCCAACACCTGAAATCTTTTTCAGATCATCCGCCTCACCCTTGGCCGCCTTGAGCAGATTGCCCGGCGCGTTGCCGACTTTTTCTTCCGCGCCCTTGGCCGCAGCTTTTGGCGCCGCTTTTTTCGGGGTCTCTTTTTTCGGGGCCGCTTTCTTTGGCGCGTCCTTTTTGGCTGCCGCTTTTTTCGGGGCTGCCGCTGCCGCAGCAACCGCCGCGCCGGAAACCGTGCCCAAAGCGGCCTTTACGCCGGATTTACCCGCGCCTTTTTCAAGGATGCCGGTAATTTTAACCAGAGTCAGCGGCTGGCGATGGCCACGCTTGCGCTGGCTCGAGTGCTTGCGGCGACGTTTCACAAAGGAAATCGTCTTGGCCGAGCGGGTTTGCTCCAGCACTTCGGCCTGCACGGCGGCATCATCCACCAGCGGCGCGCCAACGGTGATTTTATCACCACCCAGCATCAAAACTTCGTTGAACTGCACGGTCTCACCTGCTTCGGCGACCAGCTTTTCAATGGTGAAAACATCACCCTCGGCAACTTTATACTGTTTGCCCCCAGTTTTCATCACGGCGAACATGCGCACGTTCCTTTTTAATTCCCGCGTCCTGTGGCCCCGTTTTACCGGTGTTGTGCGAAAACCGCGCCTTCAAACAGCGTGCCCCATTGGGCAAAATAACAACACGCCACACAGAATCCCTTCCGCATGACAAGTGCGCGTTATCGGTGATGTGGCGCTATATGTCAAACCCTTTATAACAAGTGCTTGCGGTGGCGTTTTTTCTGTATCCATCCTGCGGTAAGTGCCGATATAACGGTTGATAATTCATCAAGCCTCAAAGCGGCATATCGAAAGATGCGCCGGATATTGCCCGGGCCACAAGCCGGATCGCAAAGAATGGCAATGGCGGTGTGGGGGAGCCAGACCAAAGTTGCGGCCTCCCGCGCCCGGCCCCGGCGGCTCAAAACATATCGGATTTTGCCCATCACAAGCGCCTTTGCCAGGCCTGAATCAAAACCCGGTGCAAAAGGAAAACCCGGATATCCACAGGCCAAAAAAACTACTAACGGTGAAATGAAAAATCGGTTATGCCTATGGCAGGGGAGTAATGCATATCACACCCCGAGTATAACACAAAGTAATCAGGAGGTTCCAATGACAATATACCAAAGAATGAGAATTGGCAGTACCGCTATCGCGCTCTTGCTGGCAACGGGCGCCACGGCTCAGGCGCAAAATTTCGAGGTTGGGGCTGATCTCAACTTTCTGACCCTGGCCCAGTCCGAGGGGCAGGCAACGGGTTATGGCTTCAACCTTGCCCCCGAAATCTGGGCAAATTACCAAACCGCCGGCGGTCTGGATATCGGCATGCGCTGGTTCTGGCTTGATGCCACCACACCGGATGCAGGCTCGGTTTACGAACGGGTGGCAATGCAAACCATTGACCTGACGGTGGGCAAACCCTTTGAAATAGGCAGCGGGATCAGCGCCAGTCTGATGGGCGGGCTACGCTATGCAACCTATGCCGAATATCGCTCCCCGGCCAACGTTCTTGACGTGCCGCAAGCCTATGGCTTTATGGCCGGGGTTGAGGTCAATGCCAGCCTTTCCGAGGCGTTCAGCATATATGGCAAGGGAAGCAACGCCATCATGTATGC
>WFQA01000046.1 GCA_015487255.1 Paracoccaceae bacterium
GAGAGTGACTACGGAAAAGACCTGTTCAGCCGTGACGATTATCTTTTGGCGATGCGTGACAATGAACATGTTGAACTGCACGAAGTATCAGGATTTGCCAGTGATGATCTGGTTGAGGCCTTTTGTGAGGCCGACGCCATTGCCAAGGGAAGCCATCTCGAACAAAGAGGAAATTGCGCGCCGCTTGAAACGCACCAAGGGCCAAAGCGTTCCGTTCTGGATTCTTTTCGCCCCGGCATCGGTGATTGTCCGTGACCGGGAAAGTGGTCGCTATGCATGTGAGCAACGGCAATGGAGCATGGAGCTGTACCAGACTTCTTTTCGATCGATCCAGTAGTTCCAAGATGATGCCATCGCATGGCTTCAATCAATCTAGCGGCTTCACCTAATCGATCCCGTTTCTGCGTAGATGCCCGTACCATCCAAAGGCCTTCATGGGCGAATGATGTGTCGGGGCCGAAAGGCCCTGAATGGTTCGGGGCCTCCTTGAAATACAGGAGGAAACGATGAAACTTGTCTCACGATTTGAAGCGGCAACGCGCAGCACCGCAGAACTTTACGGTCTGCGCAAAAAGGCTTTCATAGCCTTTGCATCTGCCGCGCGCGGCTCGCAAGAACAGCGCGACGCCCTTACCTCAATGCGCAACATTGAGCGTGAACTGGCCAAGCGCCGGTTCACCCCTTAACGCAAACGCGGTGGCCGTTAGGCCGCCGCGTATCTCTTATCCAGGCCTTACACCACATCAAATCACGCATTCGACAAATCGGATATTATCGGGTATAATCGGATATGGAATTGAATATAGAAGACCAAGCCGATGCATGACCCTGATATCATATTGACCCAAGACCTTGTCAAACTCATAGCCGAGATTGATGAATTCAAGGGGCGTTGGGAGGCACTGAAAAACCTTTCGCCGGATCGCCTAAATGCGCTGCGCAAGGTGGCGACGGTTGAAAGCGTTGGCTCGTCAACGCGGATCGAGGGTGCCAGGCTGAGCGATGCGCAGGTGGAAACCCTGCTTTCCAACATCGAGATGCGCAAGTTCAGCACACGCGACGAACAGGAAGTCGCGGGCTATGCCGAGGCGATGGATTTGATCTTTCAGGCTTACGGCGACATGCCCTTAACCGAAAACCATATCCGCCAATTGCACAAGGTATTGCTGCGTCACAGCACCAAGGATGAACGCCACCGGGGCGAGTATAAAAAGCTCGACAATCATGTGGTGGCCATTGATGCAGATGGCAGCGAGATCGGAGTGATTTTCGAAACTGCCACGCCGTTTGAAACCCCGCGCCAGATGGAAGAGGTGGTGCAGTGGGCACGTAAAGCGATTGACGAGAAATCGATGCATCCGCTGCTGATCGTGGCGGTGTTTGTTGTGCAGTTTCTGGCAATCCATCCGTTTCAGGATGGCAATGGCAGGCTCTCGCGGGTGCTGACCACGCTGATGCTGCTGCGGGCGGGCTATGCCTATGTGCCTTATGCGTCGCTGGAAAGCGTGATCGAGGAAAACAAGGATATCTACTACAAAAGCCTGCGCCGTACCCAGACTACGCTAAAAGGTAATGATCCAGACTGGTCGCCTTGGGTCGGGTTTTTTCTGCGCTGCCTAAAAAAGCAAAAAGACAATCTGGTAATTCGGTTGGATCGCGAAAGGGGACAAATTGACAATACTGATCTGCCCGAAATCTCGGTGCAGATTTTACGCCTGTTTGATACTCATGACCGCCTGAACCTGTCAAAAATTACTGAACTGACCGGCGGCAACAAAAACACCATCAAAGTCCGCCTGCGCGAACTGGTCAACGCGGGACTGATCACAAGGCACGGTAAGGCGCGGGCAACCTGGTATGTGAAGTCCCGGCAGGATTAAGGCGCAAAGCTTCCAGCTTGGGCGTGATCGCATAACTTGAAAGGCTAAGACTTTCGACGGGCCGCAACTGCTGCTTGAACTGGTTCAAGCCGGAAGTTTCTGACCCACCAATGCATACGCGGTCGACGCCTTTGGCCTCCAACACTTGGCACATGTCAAGCATGACAAATCTAGACAATCCACATACTTGGTGAATGCCAATATGAGCATGAGCGTTCGCCATGCCACTAGCAGGATCAGTCTCTTCCCAAATTGAAAAACCGGCAGGTTTACCATCATACCAGATCAAGCGACCACGCATTGGCAGAACATCAAAAAGCTCAAGAAGGCTTTCGTATGGAGAGATCTTGTCTTCGTCATTCATTGCCCAGCGCTGCAGAACTTCGGATATGGCGTCACGCTGTTGAACCGGGTCAAAATCTGTTGCCTGTATTTTGTTTAGGTCCAGCCTATTCAGTGCAGTTCGGAACTGTTGAAATTTATTTCCGGAATGTTGACTGACGATATTTGTTTCAAGTGTGCATACTGGATAGGCCCAGCCGTATCGTCCTTTCGCGTGGAACACGATCCATCAGGCCTGACGAGGGGGAAGACCTCGCTTCAAGGTTAGCCAGCGAAGGTCTCAGAAGACTACCGGAAACGACATGGCTCAGAGCAGGGGTAAATCTGTGTCAAGCGCCAAGATTGAAGAGGGCTTTGTCAAAATCCTAAAAGGACTGCAGCCCGCAACCGGGCTGTTTGAACTGGCGAAGGCAATGTTGCGCGACGCATGGAACATGCGTCTTGCTTTGGCGCTGAATGAAATGGAAGCGCTCAAGAAACAGGTCGAAGACGTCAATAGCCAACTTGAAAACATGCTGGATCGGATTGTTGAGGCGAACAGCGCCTCGGTGGTCAATGCATATGAATCACGTATTGAGAAGCTTGAGCGTGAAAAATTGGTTCTTATTGAAAGAATTGCGAAATCCGTTCCGCCGCAGGGACGGCTGGAGGAATGTATTGAACTCTCTCTGAAATTCCTTTCAAGCCCTTGGAATATTTGGAAAAATGGCGACTTCGCAATGCGTCAAACTGTGCTTAGATTGGCGTTTTCCGAGCCGCTGAAATGCAGTATGAAAGGGGTGTATGGAACTCCTAATTTATCCTTTCCATTCAAGTAGTTAAAGGAAATTTTGGAGCCAAAAAGCGAGATGGTGCACCCGGCACGATTCGAACGTGCGACCCCCTGATTCGTAGTCAGGTACTCTATCCAGCTGAGCTACGGGTGCTTCCGGTGCTGTATCTACCCATGCCACGCTCCAAGCGCAAGGGGGGAAGCGCAGAATTATGGTTCATTCTTCTGCGGTAAATATATTCGAAAACAAGTGCCGTCGGATGAGGTTTCGGCCAGTTCGAGGCTGCCGCCATGGCCGCGCAGCAATTCAGCGGCAATCGCCAGCCCCAGCCCGGTGCCGCCTTTGCGCACCCCGCCCTGAAATGGCTGGAAAAGCTTGGCCTTGGCCGCTTCGGGCAGGCCCGGGCCGGTATCACACACATAGATCTGCACACCGCTCGGAGTATGATTGGCGCGCACGCATATCTCACCACCCGCCTGCACCGCCGCCATGGCTTGGCGGGCATTGCGCATCAGGTTCATCAACACCCTAAACATCTGCTCGCGATCCGCCACCAACTCAAAACCATCTTCAAATTCACAGCGAATCCGCACCGGCTGCTCTTCAAGGTGCAGGTTTTCACTGTCGATAATCTCGTCCACCAGCTCCGCCAGCGTAAAGCGCTCGGGCCTTGGCGGGCTTTCTTCGGCCTTGCCATAGGTCAGGGTGTGCTCGCACAGGTTGATCGCCCGGTCAACCGAGCTAACTAGCTTGGGCGCAATCCGGGCCACAACCGGGTCTTTGCTCATTTCTATCCGGTCCGTCAACAACTGGGTTGTGGTCAGGATATTGCGCAGATCATGGCTGATTTTCGCCACCGCCTCGCCCAGTTGCGCCAGCCGTTTCTTTTGTTTGAGGTTGGCGGTGAGCTGGGTTTGCAGATCCAGCAATGTGTCTTCGGCGGCGCGCAGCTCCACCACCGTGCTCTGGGGCTTGATCACCCTTGTCTGGTCTTCAGGGTCTTGCTGGTAATCCATCATGTTATGCACAAGGTTGCGCACCGGGCGCACCATCAGCATCCGCACAGCCACAAACAGCATGATCGAGCTGAAGATCGAAATAGCCAGCGAGATAAAGAAAATGTTGCGGCCATATTCCAGCATCGCATAGCGCAGCGGCATGATATCGAGCGCGGTTTCAATCTCGATCCCCGCGCCCTTCACCGGCCGCCCGATCACCCGGATCACCCTGTCCTCATTGATAAACAGGGTGCCCATCGCATCCCTTATCAGCTCAAAAACCCCGGCATCGCGCAGATCGTAGGTGGCGCTGACCTCCTGCATCATCGGTGATGCCAAAATAAGCTCGCGCATCTCGTTGCGGCGCAGCACAATGTTGAGCACCTCGGCATTGGCCAGCAGCTCATCCGCCAGCTCCGGGGCGACCATATCGTCCGGGGTGGCCAGCAGTGCCAGCGAAGCCAGTTGCGCCAGCTCAAGGCGCTGCTGCAAATAATCCAGTCGGAACCGCGCCACCGAGGGCACAAAGATAAACACCTCGGCCAGCATCACAAATATGATGGTCAGCAGCAAAAACCGGCCTGATAGGGTTTTGAAGATCATGCACTGTCCCCTGCGCTTTGCGGCTAAACTAATGCTTCACGCCCGGTGATACAAGCTATGCAAACCGCTGCACAAAACGCACAATCTTTTTCACCCGCGCGCTCTGGAACAGGCGCGGCGTATAATAGGCCCCCGCCACCCGCTTGTTGATCTCGCCCATGGTCGGATAGGGCGAAACCATCGCCGCCACCGCCCCGATTTTCAGCCGGTTGGCGATCATCAATGCCCAGAGCTGGATCAGCTCCCCGGCCTGCGCCCCCACGATGGAGGCCCCCACAACCCGCCCCTTCACCACCATCACTTTGATCAGGCCGGTGGTGGCCAGCTCCGCCCGGGCGCGGTCATTATCAGCAAAATCAAAGCGCAGCACCTCCAGCCGGGCACCGTGGGCCGCTTTGGCCTCAGCCTCGCTCAGCCCCACTTGTGCGATTTCGGGGTCGGTATAGGTGGCCCACGGAATATGCATATTGCTTGATTTCGCCGGCAGACCAAACAGCGCCGAGCGGATAACCACCCCGGCCTGATACCCCGCCATATGGGTAAATTGCAGCCCCCCTGTCACATCACCAATTGCATAGACCCGCCGGTTGGAGGTTTTCAAATTTGGTTTCACATCAATGCCGGTGCGGCTATATTCCACACCCGCCTTTTCCAGATCAAGCGAGGCGATATTGGGCTGGCGCCCCACCGCCACCAGCAGGTGGCTGCCGGTATAGCTGGCCCCACCCCTGGTTTGCACGGTCACACCGCCCTTGGCCGAAACCTGCGCCGCCATCGCGCCTTCCACGACCTCCACCCCTTCACCGCGTATCCGCTCCAGCGCAATCGCCGCCAGCTCCGGGTCATCCTTGCCCAGCGCCTTGGCACCCTCCAGCACCGTCACCCTGCTGCCCAGCCGCCGGTGGGCCTGCGCCATTTCCATGCCGATTGGCCCGCCACCGATGATGATCAGATGTTCGGGCAATTCCTGTAACTCAAAAATATCTTCATTGGTATAATGGCGCAGCTCGCCCAGCCCCGGAATCGGTGGTACAAAAGGCGAAGAGCCGGTGGCGATCACAAAGCGCCGCGCCCGGATCACCTGATCCCCGGCCTGCACCTCGCGCGCAGATATGAACCGGCCATATTCAGAGATCACCTTCACCCCCAGCCCTTCAAAACGCGCCACCGAATCATGCGGCGCAATCCCGGCAACCACCGCCTGCACATGGGCCTTGGCGGCGGCGTAATCCACCTGTGGCACCACGGGAGTAATGCCAAAAGCCGCGCCGGTGGTCATGGCATGGGCGTGCCTGCCCGCCGCCAGCAGCGCCTTGGAGGGCACGCAGCCATGGTTCAGGCAATCGCCACCCATCATGCCACCCTCGAGCAGCACCACCGAGGCCCCCATCTGCACCGCACCAGCCGCCACGGAAAGCCCGCCAGAGCCCGCGCCGATCACGCAAAGGTCAACCTTGAGCGGCTTCATGCCTCCACCTCGGCCCGGCGGAAAAGCTTAAGGATCATCGGCAGGGAGGAAAGCGCGGCCAGCGCCAGCATCGGCCCCAATATCTGCCACTCAAATATGATTCCCAGATCGGGGGTGCCACCACGGGCAAAGACCTCGCCCAGCCCCGAGCCGACCCAGGCAAATACCGCCGTGCCCGGCATGATGCCAAAAAACGTGGTGAAAACATAATGCCGCAGGCTGACCCCAAGAAAGGCCGGGGCCAGATTGGCAAACCAAAAAGGCACCGCCGGCACCAGGCGCATCAAAAATAGATAGGACACCTCGTTTTGCTTCAGCCCGGCCTGCATTTTTGCCAGCCGCCCCTCGCCATTGCCCTCAAGCCGGGCCTGCAAGGCATTGCCAAGCCCGGTTTTGGCGGCCAGAAAGATCGCGGTGGCGCCAATGGTGGCACCAATCACGGTCAGCAATGTGGCAAAGATCATGCCAAACAAAAACCCGGCCCCGAGGGTCAAAAACACCCCGCCGGGGATCGAAAACCCAACAACCGCTATATAGATGCCTACATAGGTCAGGGCCGCAATCAGCAGGTTGGCATTGCGCCATTCAATCAGCGCCTCGCGGTTTTCCGACAGGGCTTCAAAGCTCAGGTAATCGCCGAACTGCCAGTAAGTGATGATGGCCGCGATGATGATCGCGATCAGCGGCAGGTTTCTTTTCAGCGGCGATTTTGCGGCAGGTTGCATAATATTTATCCATAATTCCATTGCACTGCCCCTTATCTGCGCCATAAATGCGCCGGTTCCTAGGGGCTTCACGCGGCCTTGAACGCCTGTGTGGGAATGTTTCAGTTTGCCCCGGTTTTTTCAAAGAAATATTTCACTTTCTTGCCGCGCTTAATTGACTTCCCCGATTTTCGCGCCTATTAAGCCAATTCTGAATTCAAGGCGCGGGTAAATCGCTCGATTCGCCCCCCGCAGGAGATTTGAAATGAAACGCACCTTCCAGCCGAGCAACCTTGTTCGCAAACGCCGCCACGGTTTCCGTTCGCGCATGGCCACCAAAAACGGCCGCAAGATCCTGAACCGTCGCCGCAATCAGGGCCGGAAATCGCTGTCGGCATAGACCAAGGCCAGCAATCATGACACCGCCGAAAACGCCCTTGAAACCCGAAAACGGGGAGCGGGGCGCGCTTCCGGCGGTTTCTTTATGCGTGATCAAAAAGCGGGAAGACTTTCTGAAAACCGCCCGTGCACAGCGCATTGCCATGCCCGGTTTTATCCTGCAGGCCCGCAAACGCGAAAAGGGTGGGGGGATACGCATCGGCTATACCTGCTCAAAAAAAGTCGGCAATGCCGTGGCCCGCAATCGCGCCAAGCGCCGCCTGCGCGAGATCGCCCGGCAGGTGCTGCCCGCGCATGGGCAAAACGGGTTTGATTATGTGTTGATTGGTCGCCGCCTTGAAACCGCCACCCGCCCCTATCACATACTGTTGGCAGACCTGAAAAAAGCCCTGAACAAAATTCACATGCCAAAGCAAAAAAAATGACCCCATTTGCCTATATCGTTTCCATTCCGGTGCGCGCCTACCGGCTGTTTGGCAGCCCGTGGCTGGGCCGAAGCTGCCGCTTCCAGCCCACATGCAGCGCCTACGCGATGGAAGCGCTGGAAAAGCACGGCGCAATAAAGGGCAGTTACCTGGCCGCCAAACGGGTGGGTCGCTGCAACCCGATGGGTGGGGATGGCTATGATCCGGTGCCGGAAAAGCCCGACCACAAACAGTAATACATTTGAGATAGAGATTTTTACCATGCGCAGCATGGTATGCGCCGTGCGAGGGGGTCGCGGCGGCGTTAGCCGTCGGGGTCCCCGAGCACGGCGCACGCCGCGGCGCTGCAGTAAAATATTCCGATATTTCGGCAAGCTTGCCTTTTCCTCTTGGAGGCTAAAGCCCCCGTCGGAAAAGGCACTTTATCAGCAAAGCTGAACAGTGTCTGGCGACGCCGGTGGCCTCGCTGCGCTCGGCGGCCTTGAGCCACAAGACTCAGATCACAGAGGCGATGGCTTTGGCGAATTTATCCAACCCGGCATGGGGCAGGCCGGCAATGCTGATCCGGCTGTCACCAACCATATATATCGCATAATCTTTACGTAGTTTCAGCACTTGCTCGGGGCTTAGCCCAAGGCGCGAAAACATGCCGCGATGCTCACCAATAAAGTCAAACCGGTCCGAATTGCTGGCGCGGCGCAGGGCATCCGCCAGCTCTTGACGCAGGCTCAGCATGCTTTGGCGCATCTCTTCCAGCTCAGCTTCCCAATCGGCCCTTAAGGCCGGGTCGTTCATGATAATCGACACCACCTTGGCTCCGTGATCCGGTGGAAAGGAGAAATTCAGCCTGTTCAGCCCCGCCAGATTGGCCTTGCTCACCGCCGCTTCCGCCCCGTCCTTCGAGATGATCAGCGCCGCACCGACCCTATCGCGATAAAGACCAAAATTCTTGGAACATGAAGCGGCGATCAGCATTTCCGGCACCCGCGTTGCCATGTGTCGCAAGCCCTTGGTGTCCTCCTCCAGCCCGTCGCCAAAGCCCTGATAGGCGATATCGACCATCGGCACCAGCCCCTTGGCCAGCACCAGATCGGTGATCTCGCCCCATTGCGCAAGGGTGATATTGGCCCCGGTCGGGTTGTGGCAACAGCCATGCAGCAGCACCACATCTCCGGCCTGAGCGGCAGACAGGTCACCCTTCATACCCTCAAAATCCACCCCGCAGCTCGCCTCGTCAAAATAGCGGTATTTGCCGATATTCATGCCGAGATATTTCAATATAGCCTCGTGGTTGGGCCAGCTCGGGTCCGATATCCACACTGTCGCCCCGGCATTCGCCGCTTTGATCAACTCGAATATCTGCCTGATCGCCCCGGTGCCGCCCGGTTCCTGCGCGCCGCATACCCGGCCCGGCGCCACCGCATCCCCCAACACCAGATCGCGCATCGCATCCACATAGGAAAGGTCCCCCAGCAGCCCGACATAGGATTTGCTCTGCTGGTTCTCCAACAAGATCTTCTCGGCGGCTTTCACCGCGCGCATCACCGGGGTTTTGCCGTCGGCATCCTTATAAACACCAACGCCGAGGTCGAGCTTGTCTGCCCGATCATCAGCGGCAAAAAGCCCGATCATCTCGATGATCTTATCAGGGGCTGGTTTTTTCAGATTCTCAAACATGGCCGCTTTCCTTTGTATCTGGGCGTTTCAGCCCCGGGTTTTCTGTTCCTGGCGCACCGGTTCAAAGCCGGCACTTTGGTATAAGCCAAGCGCGCGGGGATGGTCCAGCGAACATGTCTCAACCGTGAGCTTTTCCACCCCCGCGCCATCCCAGCCCATATGCACCGCCGCTTGCAGCAGGTATTTGCCATAGCCCCTGCCCAGCCTTTCAGGCACCAGCCCAAAATAGGCCAGATCACAAATGCCGGCCTCGCGCCGGTCGAGCATAAAAAACCCGGCAGGCCAGCCCTGGGAGATCAGCGTATAAAGCGCCATATCCGGGTGCTGCACAAAATCGCGCAATGCCTCTTCGCTTTCTTCATGCTTGTCGGTCCACAGATACTGGCTGCCCACCGCATCATAAAGGCTGAGAAAATACCATACCGGCGGCTTTTCGGCGTGCAGCAGCGCCGCAGGTGGCCCCGGCGGCAGTTGCGGGCGCGGGTAGCCCGGCCGCGCCTTCATCTCCAGATATGTGACCGTGTATTCTACCATCCGGTCTCGATCGCCAGCTCGTCATACATGCCCCACTCAGACCATGAGCCATCATAAACCGACCAATTCCTGTGCCCGATCCGCTCCAACGCATGCGCCAGCACACAGGCGGTGACCCCGGAACCACAGGTCAGGATAATCGGCTTGCCGAGATCAACCCCCTCATCCTCAAATATCTCGCGGATATCCTCAGGAGGCAGCAGGGTGCCGCGCGGGCCCGTCAGGTCTTTGTAATATACGTTTTTGCTGCCCGGTATCCGCCCCTTGCGCATCCCCTCACGGGGTTCGTCGGCCTCGCCGGCAAAGCGGGCTGGCGCGCGGGCGTCTACTATTTGTGCATCCCCCAGCTTCAGCGCCGAGGCCACTTGCGTGACATTACGCACCAGTGCCGCATTGTGCCGTGCGGTAAAATGCCGGTCGCGCAGAATGGGCGGCATATCCGCCACCGGGCGGCCCTCATTTTGCCATTTTTGCAGGCCGCCATCCAGTATCGCCACATCATTCTTGCCAAACAGCTTGAACATCCACCACGCCCGCGCGGCAGAGAAAAGCGCGTCGTTACTGTCATAAATCACCACGCGGTGGCCGTCTCCAATGCCCATCGCCCGCATTTTGGAGATGAACTTCTCAACCGGCGGCACCATATGGGGCAGCTCGGAGCGGCTGTCGGCGATATCATTGATATCAAAATACCGCGCACCGGGAATGTGGCAGGCCTCATATTCGGCCCGGCAATCGCGCGGATCACCGGGCAAAACGAGGCTGGCATCCAATATGCGCAGATCGGGGGCGTTCAGGTGTTTTTCCAGCCAGTCGGTCGAGACAAGAAGTTGCGGGTCATTCATATTTGGCTCCAAAGCTTGCTTGCCATTGGGATAGCGCGGATTTCATCATCCGACAAGCCGGTCGCGGGCAATTTTGGCCATGCACTCGGTTTCACGCCCGTCACAACAATCCAGCAGCAGAAAATCCACCAATGCCCCAATGCGCGCCAGTTGTGCGGTGTAAATTATCTCGCGCCCGTCACGGCGGGCGCGCACCAGCCCCGCCCGGTGCAGCAGCGCCAAATGCCCGGAAAGGGTCGAGGGCAATATCTGCTGCCGGCTGGCGATCACCCTGGCCGGCAGCCCCTCCGGTGCCGCCATGACCAGCAGCCTGAAGATCGCAAGGCGGCTGTCTTGCGCAAGCGCCTTGAAGGCCAAAATCGCGGCGGAATTATCCATGCCCCTTTGTAGCCGCTGAAATATATATTGCAACACCGGCAACATTTCGGTAAACGCCGAAATGATAGGAGGCCGCATGCAACGCAAACTCTTCGCCGAATGGATCGGCACGCTTTTCCTTCTGGCCACGGTGGTTGGCTCGGGCATCATGGCCGAGCGGCTTGCCGGGGGCAATATAGCCATTGCCCTGCTTGGCAATACCATTCCCACCGGGGCCATGCTTGTTGTGCTGATCACAATCTTTGGCCCGATCTCGGGGGGGCATTTCAACCCGGCTGTCACGATGGTTTTCTGGCTCAGGCGCGAGATTGGCGGGCGTGCGAGTGCCGCCTATATCGGCGCGCAGGTTCTGGGTGGCATATGCGGCACCCTGATTGCCCATGTGATGTTTGAAAACCCGCTGATCGACCCCTCCACCACCACCCGTGCCGGTGCGGCGCAATGGGTCTCGGAATTTGTTGCCACATTTGGGCTTGTCGCCACCATTCTCGGCACGCGCAAGGCGCGGGCCGTAGCAGTGCCGATGGCGGTTGGCCTTTATATCACCGCCGCTTACTGGTTTACCGCCTCCACCTCTTTTGCCAACCCCGCCGTAACCCTCGCCCGCACCCTCTCCAACACATTTGCCGGGATTGACCCGGCCCATGCCGCCATGTTTATCCTGATGCAACTGTTTGGCGCGCTTGCCGCCATGTTTGCCTTCAGGTGGCTGCTCCGATGAATTTCGACTTTGACGAAGAGATCAACCGCCACGAAACCCCGGCCCTGAAATGGCAGCACAACGGGCCTGGGCTGCACGGCCTTTTCCCCGGCGCGGTGGCGGATATGGATTTCAAAGCCCCGCCGATGGTGCTGGCGGCGATGCAGGCCCGGCTGGAGCACGGGGTTTTTGGCTATGAAACCCAGCCGGAGGGGCTGCTGCCCGCTTTGCTGGCCTGGCTTGAAAGCCGCCACGGCTGGCGGGCCGAGCCGGGGCAGATTCTGCGGGCGCCCAATGTGCTCAATGCCATGGCGATGGCGATCACCACCTTCACCCGCCCCGGTGACGGGCTGATCGTGCAGCCGCCGGTGTTTTTTGATTTTTATGACATGGCGCGCGAAAACCGGCGCAAGATCATCACCAATCCGCTGATCGGGAAAAACGGCCATTACCGGATGGATTTTGAGGATCTGGAGGCCAAAGCCGCTGATCCGGCCGCCAGGGCGCTGCTTCTGTGCAACCCGCATAATCCGGTTGGCCGGGTCTGGAGCGCCGGTGAGCTGCGCCATCTGGGGGATATATGCGCTGCGCATAATGTGCTGGTGATCTCTGACGAGATCCACGGCGGACTCACCTTTCAGGGCCACCCTTACACCCCTTTTGCCAGCCTTGGCAAAACCTATGCGAAAAACAGCATCACCAGCCTTTCGCCCGCCAAGCTCTTCAATCTGGCCAGCTGTAGCAGCGCCTTTACCGTGGTGCCAGATACCACCCGACGCGCCGCGCTACAGGCCGCCAATTCCGCGCTCACGGTCAATAAAAACAACGCCTTTGCCTCGGTGGCAATGCAGGCGGCTTATGAAACCGGCGGCCCATGGCTGGATGCCGCGCTGGCCTATATCGAGGAAAATGCCGCTCTGGTGGTCGACATGCTCGCGCCGACCAGAGCCAAAGCGCATCTCAATCAGGGCACGTTTCTGATGTGGATCGACTTTCGCGCGCTGGGCCTGAGCGCTGAAGCGCTGCACGGGTTTCTGCGCGAAAAGGCCAATATGCAGCTCACGCGCGGGGCTGCCTTTGGCCTTGGGGGCGAGGGCTTTGCCCGCCTCAATATCGCCTGCCCGCGGCCCCGCCTGAAACGCGCGCTCGATCAGTTGGTCACGGCGCTGGCCGCCAACTGACGGTAATTTGCAGCCCGCCCAGTTTGGAATGGCCAAGCTCAAACCCAGCCCCGTAACAGGCGGCCAGATCGGCACATATCGCCAGCCCCAGCCCGCTGCCCTGGGCGGAAGGGTCCAGCCGCTGGCCGCGCTGGCCCAGCCGGGCCAGTTCCGCCGCCTCCACACCGGTGCCATCATCCTCGACCCTTAAATAGCGCGCGCCATCCGGCCCGGTGCCAGCGCTGAGCCGCACGGTGCTGCGCGCCCATTTGCGGGCATTGTCCAGCAGGTTGCCCAGCAGTTCCGAAAGATCATGGGCGTCAAAGGGGGTGGTGAAATCCGCTGGCATGTCGAGCTGCCATTGCAGCGGGGCCTCGCGCGGGAAGCGCTCGATCGCGGCCAGCATTTTTTCAGCCACCGGCAGGGCAAGGCTGGTGGCTTTTCCCGGCGTGCGTATGCGCACCCGCGCCAGTTCACGCTCGATAAAATGTGACATGCTGGCGATTTGGGAATCGATCTCCTCCGCCTCGGCGGGCTGGCCGTTTTTGCGCAGATCGCGGCTGATGGTGTTGATGATGGTTAGCGGGGTTTTCAACCCGTGGGCAAGGTCGCTTGCCCTTTCTCGCGCCTGTGCCACCGTTTTCTCGTGCAATTGGAGCAGCTCGTTCACCTCGCTGGCCAGCGGCTGCACCTCGCTGGGGAAGCTGCCCTCGAGCCGGTTATCCTTGCCCGCACGCACCCGCTCGACCTTTTGGCGCAGGGTTTCCAGCGGGGCCAGCCCGAGCTTTACCTGCACCCATGCGGCAATGATCAGGCCAAAAAATATGATCAGCATCCAGCGCAGCATGGTGGTCTGAAAGCCGGTGGCGGCGCGCTGCACCTCGCTTTGATCAATGGCGATGGTCAGCTCGACCAGTTTTTCATCAAGCTCGTCACTGACAATCACCACCCGGCTCAGCGCCAAAAGCGGCTCGCCCAGCGGCGATTGCAGCGTGGCGCGCTCCAGCACCCCGGCCATATCGGGCGATGGCACATCAAGCCTGCCCGTCCAGAGCGAGCGCGATACCTGCGGCGGGTGGTCCTCCAGCAATGCCTGCCAGTATAGCCCGCTGAAAGGCTGCTCAAAGCGCGGGTCCGGCAGGGAGGCAACCACGATATCGCCCTCGGCATCAAAACTGATATTTGCGGTGAGCTGGTCCAGATGCGCGCCAAGCTCGGCATAGACCCTATCCTCGAAATAGCGGCTGAACTGATCACTGAGCACAAAGGCAATGGTGCCCAGCGCCACCGCGATGGAAAGGCAGGAAAGCAGCACCAGGCGCGTGGCTAGCGAGCGGGTTTTCATGCCGCCCCGGTCGGGTCGTCATCTATCAGGTAGCCAAAACCGCGCCGGGTTTCGATGATATCGGCCTTGAGCTTGCGCCGCAACCGCCCGACCAGCACCTCGATGGCGTTGCTGTCCGGCTCCTGATCCTGATAATAGATATTGCTGGCCAGCTCCTCTTGCGAGACCACCCGCCCGCGGTTATGCAGCAAAAAACTCAGCAGCCGAAACTCCAGCGGGGTTACCTTGATGGCCGCACCGTTTACACTGACCTTCATCTGGCGGGTGTCCAGTATCAGCCCCTTTGCCTGCATTTGCGAATGCCGCTCCGCCCCCGAGCGCCGCATCAGGGCGCGCAGGCGGGCGATCAGCTCTTCCATGTGAAACGGTTTCACCAGGTAATCATCCGCCCCGGCATCTATGCCCTCCACCCGCTCGGACCAACTGCCCTTGGCGGTCAGCAGAATCACCGGCATATTGACCTTTTCCTGCCGCCAATTGCGCAAAACACTCAAACCATCAAGCTTGGGCAGGCCGATATCAAGCACCGCGGCCGAATAATCCTCGGTGCCGCCCTGAAACCAGGCCGCCTCGCCATCCGCCACCACTTCGGGCACAAACCCGGCATCCTGCAGCGCGGCCTGAATGGATTGGGCGATCAGTGCCTCGTCCTCGACAATCAGCACCCGCATCAGCAGCCCACAATGCGGATGATCTCGCCGGTCCGGGCTGATATGGTCACGGTTTCCAGCCTGCCGGTGCTGGAAATGGCCCGAAAGCGATAGCGCGGTTTGCGCCGACGGCCGGTAAACTCTATGCCGATGATTTTTCCGTCATACCGGCTGGTGAAATCAGCCCATATCTGTTCGAGCGGGCGGGCATAGCCGGCCTCTATCGCCTCTTGTGAGCGTATGAGATCTGAGCGCGAAATGCTGAGGGTATCTGCGCCTGACGGCCCGGAAATATTGCAGGCTTCACTTGGTGTCGGCCCCGATGCGGAAGGGTTGTTTCCTTCCGCTCCGCCACCTCCCGATGGCGAGGGGATGGAGGGCTCCGGGGGCGAGGGGGGCGAAGCTGACGGCGAGGAGCCACCCGAAGCCGGGCTGTTGCCAGAGGCGACAGAGCCGCTGCTTTCGGCGCGCGCTTCGCTCAAAAAAACCACCTCGGGCACCACATAAGCCGCCAAAACAGCCCCGCCCAAGCGCCGCAAGGCCGCGCGGCGGCCGGGGTTTTGGGGAGCGTTGCCCTGTATTTTGCCCGTGGTATCCGCCATTTATTCCGCCACCATTTCAGCGGCTGCCTGCCCGGCAGGCCCGGCCGTATCCAGCTTGTGCAGCAGCCCGTTTTTGGCAAAAGCCAAAAAGCTGCGCCTGACGTCCTGTTCGATTTGGGCCCGCTCCTGTTCTGGGAAGGCCGCCAGCAATATCTCCACCGTTTCATCCACACTGGCAGGCTCGCTCAATATCTGCCAGATCATCGCCGCGCCTTCATTGAGGTAATGGATGCTTTGCCCGTTACGCCCGGTCAAAAAACGCTGGCCATCACTTGCAACCACCCGCACCCCTTCGGCCTGCTCGAACTGCCCGACCGATACATCGCGGTAAACCGTGAATTTGCGCAACCCGTCCTTGATATCATTGCCCAATTCACCGCTGGGGTGATAGGGGGAGAGCGGCGTATCCGCCCAGCCGGTAAATTTGTGCGCCAGAATGTCGATCGCCGGTTCGGCCTCGTTATAGCGCAACAGATAGACCGGCAGGTTGCGGGCCAGAAACGCCAGCATCTCCAAAATATCATCCGCCTTGCCCGCGCGGGAAAAGTTTTGCTTGATCAGGATCTTGAGCGCTTCGGCCTTGCTGATCTCGGTCAGCGCCGGCGTGGCATCATCCTGACGGTCCAAAAACACCACCGCCCCGATGGGTGCGGCCTCGCCAAAATGGGCATTTTCAGTTTTGAGCGGGGCAACATAGGTATATTGGCGGTTGCTGAGGGTCTTGCGGCGGGTCAGATAATCCTTGGCGCGCGGGCCGATCTGCCCGGGCATCGGCAGGCGCAGGCGCGGGGAAACACCGCTGGAAATGCCGCTGATAATACCCTTGTCATCAATGGAAATCGGCAGGAAATCATCGGTAAACATGCGCACACCGGCAGCAGTGAGCGCTACGCTGAGCGTGCTTTTACCCGCGCGCCGGGTCGCCGGAAACACCACCAGCCGCCCGGCATATTCCGCCGCCGCGCCGTGCAGGCACAATAGTGACGGGTCTTCACGCAGGCGCAGCCAGGCCAGCTCGGCCACGATGGCGCAAATGGTGTTGAGCGGGTCGCGGTAGGCTTCGGTTTTTTCCATGAAGGGGGAAGAAAGCCGGTAACGGTTGTCTTTCAGCTCGACCGAGGCGAAGGTCTCGCGCCCGGATTGTGCCACCACCTCATAGGGCCAGTGGCTGAGAATAGTGGGAAGCGAATCAAAAAAAGCGGCGTCTGCCTTGACAGAAACACCGGCTTTCAGGCCTTCGAAAAAGATATACTTTTGATCAATGGTCATTTGAAACATCCCGAATATCGCACTTTCCTACCATATTTGGCAGGAAAGTGCACTATTTTAGGCCGGATCAGCCAGCATTATATCGAATCGGAAAAACCGTTGTCGATAATGCACTGGTCGTAAACCGGATCACCGATGTTTTCCGGGCCACAGACCTCAAGCTTGGTTGGGGCAGTGCCATCTGTGCCGGAGGAGCTTGGGCCGCTGGAGCTTGGACCGCTGGAGCTTGGACCACTGTTGCTAGGGCTGCTGTTGCTTGGGGCGCTGGCACTTGGTGCACTGGCGCTTGGGGCGCTGGACTTGCTGGAATTGCTGGAATTGCTACCTGCCTGCGCCATGGAAAGCGTAGTGAATGCCGGCACAGTATAGCTGGCAGCAGCAAGAACGCCGATCCGGCCAAGCAGTTTGCGACGGGAAAGTTGAGTTTCAGTTTTGGTCATTTTGATACCCCTTGGTTTTTATGGGAAGCGAATCACTGCCCTTCAATGATTCCGTTTTAACCGATCGTGGTGTTCAACAACCTTACAGAGATGGTCAGCGAATTGTCAGAAAAAACCCGCCCCTTTTGTAAGGGGCGGGTTAAAAGGCATATCCATAAACCGCATAGCGGTCTGCAAAATGCGTATTAAATCTGGTCTTCTACTGGTGGAGGGGGAGTGCCAATATCATCAGCATCATCAACAGGACCGCATGTTCCGCTTGGGCCGGAAGAACTGCTTGGTCCGGAACTGCTTGGTCCGGAACTGCTTGGTCCGGAACTGCTTGGTCCGGAACTGCTTGCACCGGAACTGCTTGCACCGGAACTGCTTGCACCGGAACTGCTTGCACCGGAACTGCTAGCCCCGGAACTTACCGAACAACTTGCACCGGAGCTGCTTGCCCCTGAGCTGCTTGCACCAGAGCCACTTGCACCAGAGCTGGAACCGCCGCTATTGCGGCCTTTCTTTTTGCTGCTCGCCTGCGCTGTGGAAAGGGTGGTAAAGGCCGGAACGACATATGCGGCGGTTGCCAGCATGCCAATTCTGCCCATGACCTTGCGCCGGGAAACCGGCTCTTCGGAGGAGGTTGCTTCTATTTTGTCTGTCATCAGTATTCCCTCGTGAATTATGCAACATGCGTTACTACAGGCTGAGTTTATAAAATATAGCGTTAAAAATCAAAATATTTTTGCAAGAATTGTAAGCCGGGTTACAATTATCCATAAAACCCCCGATAATTTAACGAATTTCTTGTGGATCAAGGCTGTAATAGCCACGCACGCAGGCCAGAGATGCCGGCATATCGGGATATTTCCGCATGGAGATCTGCTTGCCCAATTCGCCGTTTGAAAGCCCGGAAACCAGCCCGGCGAGCAGGCCGGCATTATTGCCTTCAGCGCGAATTGCATCGACCATCTTGGCTTCCAGCGCCTGGCACGGACCGCCGGTGCTTTCAGCGATTTGCGGATAAAAATAGCTGCCAATGATAATCGCAACCAGTAAAACAAGGTATTTCATCATCTACTCCAGCCAGCCAGCCGCTTCGTTCTCGATAATCTGCATCAGCGCGTTTATATGATCATCGCGATCGTTGAGGCAAGGGATATAGCTCAGGCGCTCCCCCCCCGCGGCCTTGAAAGCATCGGCGATTTCCTCGTTGATCTCCTCCAGCGTCTCGATGCAATCCGCCGAAAAGGCCGGGGCGACAACCGCGATATGGCGCAGCCCTGCCCTGGCCAGCGCCGCCACATGCTCCACCGTGGCCGGGCCAACCCACTTTTCCGGCCCGAATTGCGACTGGAAGGCCGAATCGATTTCACCCTCTTGCCAGCCAAGTGATTCGCGCAACAGCCGGGTGGATTTGATGCATTGGCAATAATAGGGGTCACCCTCGTCGCGATAGCGCTCTGGCACCCCGTGGTAAGAGGCCACCAGTTTTTGCGGCGGGTCTTGCACCGCATAGGCCTCGCGCACCGAGGCCGCCAGCGCCTCTATATAGGCCGGGTGCTCGAAATAGGCGGGCACGGTGCGGATGCTTGGCTGCCAGTTCATTTGCATCAGCGCCCTGAAGGCGGCATCATTGGCGGTGGCGGTGGTCGGGGCGGCGTATTGCGGATAAAGCGGGAAAAAGATGATTTTTTCACAGCCCTGTTCCTTCAGCGCCCTGATCCTGCTTTCGGTGGAGGGGTTGCCATAGCGCATGCAGAAATCCACCACCACGTCATCGCCATGGCGCGCGGTCAGCAGGGCGCGCAGCTTTTCGGTTTGGGCTTTGGTGATGGTCAGAAGCGGGCTTTCGTCCAGCTCTTTGTTCCAGATGCTTTCATAGGCCCGCCCCGAGCTGAACGGGCGTTTGCTGAGAATGATGAGCTGCAACAGCGGCTGCCACTTCCAGCTTGGGTAATCGACCACGCGCTTGTCAGAGAGAAACTCGCTGAGATAGCGCCGCATCGCCCAATAGCCGGTATTGTCGGGTGTGCCGAGATTGGCAAGCAATACCCCCACCTTGGCGCGGGGCTGGGGAGGGTGGCCTTGCGGGGCGTGTTGCAAACGGTCAGTCATTGCAGTTCCTTATACTCTATCGTGCCAAGGGCATCAGCAAGCCGGGCGGTGGCTGATCCGGGTTTTAATGGCTTGGGCTGGGTTTTTGAAGCAGCCCAGCCGGTGAGGAAGATGATCTCGAATGTCGCCGGAATGCGGCCATCAGGCAAGCCAAATTCCTGCACATAAATCTCGCAGGCGCGGTGCAGCGTGGTGCGCATTAATGGCTGGCGGCGGCGCTCGTGCATGATGTTGCCCTCCCCCATGGCCCGCAATTCCCGCATCAGGTGCAGCGGGGTTTCATAGGTTACGGTCAGGGTCGAGGCATCCGCCACCGGCAGCGCCAGCCCGGCGCGTTGCAGCAGGTTGCCAAGGTCGCGCACATCACCCATCGGCGATATGCGCGGCGAAATACCCCCTTCAACCTCGCTTTCCGCCTGCGCCATGGCAAAGCGCAGCTCATGCAGGGTTTGCCCGCCAAAAAGTGCGGCCAGCAGCAGCCCGTCGGGGCGCAGGGCGCGGCGCATCTGCACCAATTGCCCAACCGGATCATTGGCGCTGTGCAGGCACAACCCGTGCACCAGCAGGTCAAACCCAGCCGGGGGCAGGTCAATCACCTCGTCATCCAAAACCATCAGATCAGGGCTGAAAGCCTGCCGCCATACCTCGGGTAGCCAGCCAATAAAAGCGTTCTTGGTAAACGATTTGTTAACGTCTTGCAGTCTTTCCTGAAGCTGAAGCGCCGCCTCGCGGTGCAAAAAATCCGCCACGCCAAGGGCTTTGGCCCGGCTGCGGCGGTGCATGCGGGTGGCGAGATCAAAAAGGGGTGGTGGTGAAACCATTATCAAAAATCCTTGCCAAACCGCGTATAGCGGCATTTACCCCCAAGCAAAAGGGGGCGATGATGCGTGCGGTTGCGGCAATGGTGCGCAGCATCTACCCGGCGCGCTGCATGGTCTGCAACACCTATACCGACACCCCAAACGGGCTGTGCCCGCCCTGCTGGGGTGAAACCCACTTTATTTCGGGGGCCACCTGCACCACCTGCAGCGCACCGCTGCCCGGCGAGGTGAGCGATGCGCAATGTGACACCTGCCTCACCTACCCGCCGCCATGGGCGCGCGGCATCGCGGTGCTGGAATATGAAGGTGCCGGCCGCAGCATGGTGCTGGCGCTCAAGCGCTATGACCGGCTCGACCTCGCGCCTGCCATGGCCCGCTGGATGGCCCGCGCCGCCGCGCCTTTGCTGCCCGGCACTGATCTTGTTATCCCGGTGCCACTGCACCCCAGCCGGCTTTTCAGGCGCAAGTTCAACCAGTCTGCCGAGCTGGCCATGCATCTGGCAGCGGCGGCCGGCATTACCTATGTGCCTGATCTGCTGACACGGGTGCGCAAAACCGAATCCCAGCAAGGCAAAGACCGGATTGAGCGCATAGAAAACCTGAAAGCGGCGATCATCCCCACCCCGCGCCTGCGCGAATCACTAAGCGGCAAGCGAGTGCTGCTGGTTGATGATGTGCTGACCACCGGAGCGACATTAAGCGCCTGCACCGAGGCCTGTTTTGCCGCCGGGGCCAAAAATGTGGACATCATTGTGCTCGCCCGCGTTGAACCTCGCCGAAAACTCGCTATATTCGCAGTAACGAATATAAAAGGCTAAATCATGGCGAGAGTTGAAATCTATACCACCCCGCTTTGCGGTTATTGCCACGCGGCCAAGCGGCTGCTCGGCAAAAAGGGCGTCGAATTTGAAGAGACCAACCTGCTGACCAACCCCGGCAAGCGCGACGAGATGATCAAGCGCGCCGGGGGCAGCAGCACCGTGCCGCAAATTTTCATCAACGACGTGCATATCGGCGGCTCCGACGAGCTGCACGAGCTGGATTTTGATGGCGAGCTAGACCCGATGCTGGCCGGATGAGCCAGCTCCGCGTCGGGCTGGTGCAATTCACCGCCGGGGATGACCCGGCGGCCAACACGGCCAAGCTTGAAAAGCTGGTGAACGAGGCCGCCGAGGGCGGGGCGCAATTTGTGCTGACCCCGGAAGTCAGCAATATCATCTCCAATTCGCGCAGCCATCAGCAGCGCGTGCTCTCAGGGCAGGGCGATGACCCGACCCTGCACACCATGCAAGCGCTGGCCAGGGATCGCGAAATCTGGCTGCTGATCGGCTCGCTGGCGCTAAAACCAGATGGTGCGGATGACCGTTTCCTCAACCGCTCTTTTCTGATCTCTCCCGAGGGCGGGATTGCGGCCCATTACGATAAAATCCATATGTTTGACGTGGCGCTTGGCGGGGGTGAAAGCTATCGCGAATCCGCCCAGTTCCAGCCCGGCAACCGCGCGGTGCTGGCCAAAACCGATATTGGCAATATCGGCCTGACCATCTGCTATGATCTGCGCTTCCCCCGGCTGCACCGGGCGCTGGCCAAAGCCGGGGCCGAGATCATCACCGCGCCCGCCGCTTTTACCGTGCCCACCGGCAAGGCCCATTGGCACACATTGCTCAAGGCCCGCGCCATCGAGACCGGCTGCTTCATCCTCGCGCCGGCCCAAACCGGCCAGCACTCTGAAAAGCGCCATACCTACGGCCATTCGCTGGTAGTCTCGCCATGGGGCGAGGTGCTGGGGGATGGTGGCCAGGGCGAGGGCGTGACATTTGCCGAGCTTGATCTTAAACTGGTGGCCAAGGCCCGGGGTAAAATCCCGGCGCTAACCCATGATCGAGAGTTCAGGCCCCCGGATGAGCACAAAACTAAGCAATGACCCACTGGCGATCACGCTGTTTTCCGAGATCGCGGTGATCGACCAACTGGCCCGCACCCGGCTTTCCCGCGCCCTGCCCGAGGGGATGGAGCTTTCGCATTTTGCCGTGCTCAACCATTTTGCCCATATGGGTAGTGAGAAAACTCCGGCGCAACTGGCCCGGATGCTGCATGTTACCAAAGGCGCGATGACCAACACCGTCACCCGGCTTGCGGATGCGGGCTTCATTCATATCCGCCCCGATTGGGATGATGCCCGCAAAAAATGGATATCAATCAGCCCCGCCGGGCAAGCGGCACGAGACCGCGCAGTGCAGGCGATCGAGCCATTTTTCACGGATATTGTGGAAACACTGGGCACCGATAAAATCCGTAACTTATTGCCGATATTCCGTGAATTACGCAGCGCCCTGCTCAAATCCTGACCCGGCTCCTCTTTTTCTAGGGTCTGTTAACACTATGACATAGCGTGGTTTTGTGTTAAGTATTTGTTATGAATACGATAACAGAAAAACAATACGCGTTGATCCGGGCCTATCTGCCGGTTCAGCGCGGCAATGTGCAGATTTCGAACCTGACGATGATCAAC
>WFQA01000047.1 GCA_015487255.1 Paracoccaceae bacterium
AGCTCATGGCTGATGGCTGCAAACCCAAAGCAGACTGGCGCATCGGCACCGAGCACGAAAAATTCGGCTATTGCAAAGATACCTTAAAACCCCTGCCCTATGATGGCGCGCGCTCGATCAAAGCCCTGCTGGAAGGGCTGCGGGACAAATACAACTGGGCGCCGGTTTTTGAGGGTGATCACCTGATCGGGCTAAGCAAGGACGGCGCGAATGTATCGCTGGAGCCGGGCGGGCAGTTGGAGCTTTCCGGCGCGCCGCTGGAAACCATTCACCAGACCTGCGACGAGGTCAATGAGCACCTGCGCGAGGTCAAGGATATTTCTGACACCATCGGTGCCGGGTTTTTCGGCATGGGAGCCGCGCCGGAATGGCTAGCCGAAGATATGCCGATGATGCCCAAGGGCCGCTACAAGCTGATGACCCCGTATATGGATGAGGTTGGCAGCCACGGCACCCAGATGATGTATCGCACCACCTGCATTCAGGTGAATCTCGATTTCTCCAGCGAGCCGGATATGGTGCAAAAACTGCGCGTCGGGCTGGCATTGCAGCCCATCGCCACCGCGCTGTTTGCCAATTCGCCGTTTTTCGAGGGCAAGCTGACCGGTTATCAAAGCTGGCGTGCCCGTATCTGGCAAAATACAGACAACGCCCGCACCGGCATGCTGCCCTTTGTGTTTGAGCCGGGGTTCGGCTTTGAGGCCTGGGTGCAATATGCGCTGGATGTGCCGATGTATTTTGTCTATCGCGATGGTCAGTATATCAACGCGCTCGGCATGTCTTTTCGGGATTTCCTGCAAGGCGAGCTGCCCGCCCTGCCCGGTGAAAAGCCAACCCTTTCTGACTGGGCCGACCACCTGACCACCGCCTTTCCCGAGGCCCGCATCAAGCAATATCTTGAAATGCGCGGTGCCGATGGTGGCCCGTGGCGCAAAATCTGCGCGTTGCCCGCCTTTTGGGTCGGGCTGCTTTATGATCAAAATTCGCTTGATGCCGCATGGGATATCGCCCGCGGCTGGTCGGCAGAGCAGCGCGAGCAGTTGCGCCTTGATGTGGCCAAAGACGGTTTGCAGGCGCGGATCAACGGTATCGAGCTGCTGGATATCGCCAAGGAGCTGGTATCAATCTCCCATGCCGGGCTGAAGGCGCGGGCGCGGCCCGGGGCGGGTGGACTTATTCCGGACGAGACCCACTTTCTGAACGCCTTGCAGGAGATACTGGGCCGGGGCTATTCGCCCGCCAAAAAGCTGGAGCGGCTTTACAGGTGCGAATGGGGTGGCGATATCAAGCGGGTGTATCAGGAATATAGCTATTAGCATTTTACCCGTTTCATTGCCGGATCATAAAGCGGGGCGAGATGCACATTGCATTGCACCCGCTCGCTGGCGACTTCCAGCTCGTATTCCCCGCCAAGCACATAGTCTGCATCCACCCCGGCCGGGTGGCGCACATAGCCATAACCGATGGATTTTTCCAGCCAATAGCCATAGCCGCCCGAGGTCAGCCAGCCGACCCGCTCGCCATTGCGATAGATCGTCTCGCGGCCCAGCAGGATCACCTCTTTTGAGGCGGTAAAACAGGCCATCAGCTTTTTCACCCCGTTTGATTTTTGCATCTGCATCGCCGCGCGCCCATTGAACGGTATGTTTTTATGCAGCTTCACCGCCCAGCCCAGCCCGGCCTCAAAAGGGGTGTGGTCCGGGCCGATATCCACCCCCCAGGCCCGATAGCCCTTTTCAAGCCGCAGGCTCTCGATGGCGCGATAACCGGCATTTTGCAACCCGTATGTCGCGCCTGCCGCCATCAGCGCATCATAAACCTTTGGGGCGTGTTGCACCGGCAGATGCAGCTCCCAGCCCAGCTCGCCCACATAGGTCAGGCGCAGCGCCAGCACCGGGCCACCGGCAATGTGGATGGTTTTATGGCTGCCAAACGGAAAGCCGGCATGGCTGACATCATCTTTGGTCAGCACCTGCAGAATATCCCGCGCGCGCGGCCCCATCAGGGCCAACACCGCCTTGCCGGTGGTGATGTCAGCCAGGTAGCAATCAAACCCCTTGGGGATGTTGCGGCTGATCCAGCTAAAATCACGGGTGGCAAAGCCGGTGCCGGTAACGATGTAGAACTCATTCTCACCCAGCCGGGCCACGGTCAGGTCACACTCGATACCGCCCCGGTCATTCAGCATCTGGGTATAGGTGAGGCTGCCAACCGGCTTATCCACATCATTGGCGCAGATCCAGTTCAGCGCCTCCAGCGCATCGGGGCCTTTCAGGCTGAATTTGGCAAAGCTCGATTGGTCAAACACCACCGCTGCCTCGCGGCAGGCCATGTGCTCGCGCCCCACCGCCGCAAACCAGTTTTGGCGGCCAAAACTGTAAATATCCCTTGGCTGCTCGCCGGGCGCGGCAAACCAGTTGGGCCGCTCCCAGCCGAGCTTTTCACCAAAACAGGCCCCCTGCGCCTTGAGCCGCTCATAAAGCGGCGATTTGCGATAGGGCCGCCCGCTGTCTGGCTCCTCAAACGGCCATGCCATGGTGTAATGCTTGCCATAAGCCTCGGCCGTGCGGGCGCGCAGCCAGTTGGCATCGCGCTGCGGCATGCCAAAGCGGCGGATGTCGGCAGGCCACAGATCATAGGGCGGCGCGCCGTTTTTGACCCACTCCGCCAGCGCCATGCCCGCCCCGCCACCGGCAGCAATGCCAAAGGCGTTGAACCCGGCACCCACAAAGAAACTGGCCAGTTCCGGCGCCTCGCCGATAATGAAATTACCGTCAGGCGTAAACGCCTCCGGCCCGTTGGTCAGGGTTTTGACCCCGGCAGTTTCCAGCGCCGGCACCCGGCCCAGCGCCAGCTCCATCAATGGCTCGAAATGGTCAAAGTTGCTGTCAAGCAGGGTATAGTGGAAACCCTTGGGAATGCCACCCTCAGCCCATGGCAGCGGGTTTTGCTCATAGCCGCCCATCACCAGTCCGCCGACCTCTTCTTTGTAATAGGTCAGGCGGTCGGGGTCACGCAGGGTGGGCAGGGTTTTTGATATGCCCTTTATTGGCTCGGTCAGCATATATTGGTGCTGCATGCTGACCAGTGGCACATTCACCCCAAACCGCGCGGCAAAATCCCGGCTCCACTGTCCGGCGCAGAGCACCACATTTTCACATTTGATCCCCCCGGCTTCGGTGATCACGGCTTTGATCCGCCCCGCTTCAATCTCCAGATCAACGACCTTGCAATCCTCAACGATCTGCGCCCCGGCCATGCGCGCGCCCCTGGCCAGCGCCTGGGTTATGTCAGACGGGTTGGCCTGCCCGTCCGTGGGCAGAAACGCAGCCCCGATCACATCATCCACATTCATCAGCGGCCACAGATCCCGGGCCTCGCGCGGGGTGAGCAGCTCCATCTGTAAGCCAAAGGAATGCGCGGTGCTGGCCTGGCGCTTCACCTCTGTCCAGCGCGCTTGGGTACAGGCCAGCCGCAAGCCGCCATTCATCTTCCAGCCGGTGGCCAGCCCGGTCTGAGCCTCAAGCTGCTGATAAAGCGCCACCGAATAGCCCAGAAGCCGGGTGATATTGGCGCTGCTGCGCAACTGCCCAACCAGCCCGGCGGCATGAAAAGTGGTGCCGGAGGTCAGCTTTTTACGCTCCAGCAACAGCACTTCCTGATCCATTTGGGCGAGGTGATATGCGGTGGAGCAGCCAATGATACCACCGCCGATGATAATGGTCTTGCTTGATTCTGGCAGTTGTTTCATCGGCTTAGCCTTGCTGATAGGTTTTATACGCGCGCTCGAAACGGCCAAGGTTTTTGGCGGTATAGGCTTTGTAATCAACATCAAGCCCCGAGGTTGCTTCCGAAACCATGCTCCACATGGTTTCGCGCAACAGCGAGGCGCATTTCATCGCCAAATAGCGCCTGATCAGCCCCGCATCGGGCAGGGTGCCATGGTAAATCTCCAGCATTTCCAGCTCTTGTAACTCACTCAACTGGCTGTTGCTGGCCAGCCCGCCAAGATCAAATAGCGGGCTGTTGAAACCGGCGTAATCCCAGTCGATCAGCCAGAGCCGCTCGCCGTCATCCAGGATATTGCCGGCCAGCATGTCATTATGGCCAAAGACCAGCTCAACCGGGCCGATATCCCCCTCCAGCCTGGCGGCAATTTTGAGGAATTCGGGCAGAAGGCCGGCATAGGGGCTGGCATGCTCGCGCAGGGTGGCGGCATAATCGCGCAGCACATGAAACACCCAAAACACCAGCGCCGGGCCGCGCAGGTGCGCAGGCAAATCGTGGTGGCAGCGCTGCATCAGCTCCACGATACGGCCAAGGTTTTGCGGCTGGCCAATATCGGCCTCGCTCAGGGTTTTGCTCTCGATATAGTTAAGCACCATAATGCCGTCATCGGCAAAAACCACCTCGGGGGAAAGCCCGGCTTCATGGGCGGCGCGGCTGGCGGCCAGCTCGTTGAAACGCAGCACATGATGGGCCTGAATATCCTCTCCCAGCCGGGCCACATATTTGCCCAGCCCATCCTCCACCACAAAATTGAGGTTGGTCAGGCCGCCCTGCAGAGCGGTGATCGTGGTCTCCCCGCTCCAGATCGGCAGGGCTTTGATGCGGTTTATGATCGGGTCTGGCATGGTTTTTTCCAAATTATATTTCACATGCCACTTTAATTTTCGGCTTCCCGATATTATAAAATGGCCGGATGAATGCACCGGTGTGGGAAATCGTGCATTTGACTCACGTCAAAGTCAAGCGTAGTGATGAGTTGTATGGGAAAGTGTGGCAATGTAAAGATCGGGGGCAAGCTATACCAAAGATAAATGCAATTACCAACCAACGCGAGCAAGAAATTCTGCGCGAGATTCGCCTTGCCGGCGGCTCTTGCCGAATCGGATTTCTGGCGCAGCGCCTGGGTGTGTCGGATGAAACCATCCGCCGGAATATCAAGTCGCTCGAAGCTTCGGCCCTGGTTAAAAAGGTGCATGGCGGGGTTTCGCTGGTTGGGCTGGTTTCGGTGGTGGAGCAGCCGTTTCAGTCGCGGATGGATAAAAATGCCGAGGTCAAGAAAAAGCTGGCGGCGCGGGTTGCGGATATGATCAAAAATGGCGATTCGCTGTTTATGGATGTCGGCTCGACCACCGCCTATGTGGCGCAGGCGCTGCAAGGCCATAATGACCTTTATGTGGTGACCAATTCAATCGCCGTGGCGCATATGCTGACCGCGCGCAACAATAACCGGGTCTTTCTGGCCGGGGGTGAGCTGCGCGCCCATGATGGCGGGGCCTTTGGCAAGGATGCGCTGCAATTCATCAAGCGCTTCAACGTGCAATATGCCATCATGTCGGTTGGCGCGATCAACGCCAGGCCCGGGTTTATGCTGCATGATGTGCAGGAGGCGGATATCTCCTGCGAGGCAGTGCGGCGGGCACAGGTCAGCATTGTGGTGGCCGATAACTCCAAATTCGGCAAACAGGCCCCGATCGCCATGCGCTACCCCGAAGATCTGGATATACTGGTCACCGATAAGCAGCCCGAGGCAAATATTCGCGCCATGCTGGAGAAAAACAAGATTTCGCTGATCGTGCATGAGGGTTGAACAAGCCTTTTCAGGTTTCAAGCCCCTCATTCCGCCTCCGTGCCGATAAACCCCCCGGATTGCCGGTTCCAAAAACCCGCATAAAGCCCGGCTTTGGCCAATAGCGCGCCATGGGTGCCTTGCTCGGCCACCCGGCCCGCATCGAGCACCACGATCCGGTCCATCTGGGCGATGGTGGAAAGCCGATGCGCAATGGCGATCACGGTTTTGCCCTGCATCACCCCGTAAAGCGTTTCCTGAATGGCGGCTTCTACCTCTGAATCCAGCGCGCTGGTGGCTTCGTCCAGCACCAAGATTGGCGCGTCTTTCAGGATCACCCGCGCAATGGCAATGCGCTGCCGCTGCCCGCCCGAAAGCTTGACCCCGCGCTCGCCCACCTGCGCGTCATAGCCCGTGTTGCCATAAGGGTCTTGCAACTCAAGGATAAAATCATGGGCCTCGGCGCGCTTGGCGGCCTGCACCATTTCCGCCTCGCTGGCCCCGGGGCGGCCATACATGATATTGGCGCGCACCGAGCGGTGCAGCAAAGAGCTATCCTGCGTCACCATGCCGATCTGGCGGCGCAGGCTGTCCTGGGTCACCGCGCTCACCGCTTGCCCGTCGATCAGTATCTGCCCGGATTCCGCATCACGAAAGCGCAGCAGCAGGTTGACAAGGCTGGATTTGCCCGAGCCGGAACGCCCGACCAGCCCGAGCTTTTCGCCGGGTTTTACCGTCAGGTTCACCGCATCCAGCCCGCCATGGCCCTTGCCGTAATGGTGGGTCAGGCCCTTGATGCGTATCTCGCCTTTTGTCAGGGCCAGATCGGGCGCACCATCAGCATCCTTCACCGCATGCGGCACCGAAATGCTTTGCAGGCCTTCGCGCATCACCCCGGCATGTTCAAACAGGCGCACGGTCACCCACATGATCCAGCCGGTCATGCCGTTCAGGCGGATGGTCAGCGCCGTGGCCGCAGCCACCTCCCCCACGCTGACAATCCCGTTGCTCCAAAGCCAGATCGCCGGGCCGATAACCCCGACCATCAAAAACCCGTTCAGCGCGGCAAGGGAAAAGGTCAGCCGGGTCATCAACCGCAAAAACCGCAAAAACCGGGTGCGGTGGCGCTTCATGGCGGCAAGCGCGTATTGCTCCTCGCGCTTGCCATGGGCAAACAGCTTGACCGACTCAATATTGGAATACGCGTCCACAATCCGGCCGGTGACCAGTGATTTGGTCTCGGACATGCGCTCGGAAGCGCGCGCCACACGGGTGGCCACCCGCTTTACAAACCATATGTAAATCAGCAGCCACAGCGCCATCGGCGCGGCGAGGCGCATATCTATCGTCATCAAAACCAGAATGGCACCAAGCACATAGGTCGTGGCATACCAGATCCCCTCCAAAGACATATAGGCGCTGTCTTCCATCGCCGGGCCCATCTGCATTACCCGGTTGGCCAGCCGCCCGGCAAAATCGTTTTGAAAGAACTCAGAGCTTTGCCCAAGCAGGTGTTTATGCGCCTGCCAGCGCGCCTGCTCTTGCATGTTTCCCGCCAGGGTTTGCTCTAAAAACAGGTGGTTGGAGGTGATGATGATTGGCCGCAACAGCAGGATGAACAGCCCGGCAAGCAGCAGCTCAACCCCGTGCAGCGCCCACATATTTTCGGCACCCGCGCTGTTCATCAGGTCAATGATCCGGCCGGAATAGAAGATCAGCCCGCTTTCCATCAAGGCGGTCAGCACCCCGAGCAGAGCCATCACCGGCAACCATTTCCCGAACGGCGCAAGCTGGGTCTTGATATAGGGCCAGAGCAGGGCGGGCG
>WFQA01000048.1 GCA_015487255.1 Paracoccaceae bacterium
AATACCGACCGCCCCAAGGCGGTGGGCGAGCGCGGCATGGCCCCGGTGGAGGCGCATGGGGTCAAGCTGATGTCGATGGGGCTGATGATGCGCGAGGATGAGGCGGTGGTCTGGCGTGGGCCGATGCTGATGGGGGCGTTGCTGCAAATGCTCAATCAGGTGGCCTGGGGCGCGCTGGATGTGCTGGTGATCGACCTGCCGCCGGGCACGGGGGATGTGCAGCTCACGCTTAGCCAGAAAACCGTGGTCAGCGGGGCGGTCGTGGTTTCCACCCCGCAGGATATCGCCTTGCTCGATGCCCGCAAGGCGCTGGATATGTTCAGAAAAACCAACGTGCCGGTGCTGGGGATCATTGAAAACATGTCCACCCATATCTGCTCTGAATGTGGCCATGAGGAGCATATTTTTGGCCATGGCGGGGCGCTGGCGGAGGCCGCAAAACTGAAGGTGCCGTTTTTGGGTGCGGTGCCGCTTGATATTGAGATTCGCCTGTCAGGGGATCGTGGCGCGCCGGTGGTTGTGGCAGAGCCTGATGGCAAACAGGCGCAGGCTTTCAAGGATATTGCGGCCAATCTGCTGAAGCAGGATGCATTAAGGCTTTAACACCTTGGTGAACAGATCAACCAGATAGGCTTTGGCGGTGATGAAACGCTGCTCATAGCCTTCATCCATCATCGCCTGAATCTGGGTGTCAAAATCCGCGTAATGCTGGGTGGTGGCCCAGATTGAAAAGATCAGGTGGTGCGGATCCACCGGCGCGATTTTACCCGCGTCGATCCAGCGCTGGATCAGGATGGTTTTTTCATCCACCAGTTCTTTCAGGTAGCCGTTGAGCGCGTTTTTACTGCGCGGGGCTTCTTGGATGATCTCATTGGCGAAAAGTCGGCTCTCGCGCGGGTATTCCTCAGCCAATTCAAGTTTACGTTCGATATATGCACAAATTTCGGTTATCGGATCACCATTTTGTTCGATTTGTGCAAGCGGCTCCAGCCATTTTTCCATCAGCCCGGCAAGGAGTTCGGCGTGCAAAGCCTCTTTCGAGGCGAAATAATAAAGCAGGTTGGGTTTGGAGAGCTGCGCTTCTTCCGCGATCATATCCAGCGTGGCTCCGCGGAACCCGCGCTTGGAAAACACCTCCAGCGCCGCTTCCAGAATGGCACGGGTTTTCTCCCGTTGGATGCGGGTCGGCTTTTGTGTGGCCTTGGCACGCGGCTGGCTGGTGGTTTTACTCATTTTGTTGCTCACGCTTTGGGCTATCAATGGGGCATGACAGCCCGACTATAGATGAGGCCGCACAGGATGCGCAACCATTTCGAAACGGCCTGTCTTATCTGGCGCCGATGGTGCCAGGGCCGCGTTCATGTTGCCTGTATCGGCGGTGTGGCACTGGCCATTTGTTTTACGTCTAATTTATTCCGAGCCGGGTTCTCGCTTTTTGGATTGCACGCTAACGCCTGTCTTTTATTTCCAGGCTCATAAGGTGCTCGGCAAAATCGCTGGCATCAACTGTAGCCGCTTTTACCAGCCAGTCAAAATGATTGGTCATGGCCTGCACCCGCGCGGAATCCCGAAAAACGATATAATGGCGGCCAAGATATATCGCCCCCATCAGCGGGCCAAAAACGGTAAGCGGGGCGCTGAAAACCTGATGGGCGTCAAACTGGAAAACACGCAAAGACGGGTATAAATGCTCATGCAAATCAATAAGCTGGGTGATTTGAGCTTTTCTGACTTCCACCGAAAGCCCTGCATAATAGCCGCTGCCCGTGGCAAAATTCTGCAACTCAAAAAGCGGCAGCGCAATCTCGTAATCCGAGTGTTGGGCGCGCATCCAGTCAAGCCGATCCTGCATCGCGCCGATAGCCTGATCCGGGGTTTTACCCAGGTGGCTTTCATATTCCCAGCGCAAAAGTTCCGGCGTTTTCAGAAAATCGGGCAAAGTGGCAGGCACATGGCGAATCTTATACCCCGCCGCCTCGCGATGCCATTCGACCAGCTGCTCATCCACCGACGAGCGCTCGGCTTCGGGCATGTTGATCGCAATATCGAGCAGATCATTGGCGCGCTCGGGGCGTTGGCTCAGGCCAAGCAGCCAATCAGCCGAAACCTTGAGTGCGCGCGCAGATTCGGCGATGATCTGCGCATTGGGCATGCGGGCGTGATCAGATGTAAGCAGCTGCGAGACCGTTGAGCGGTCCACCCCTATTTCTTTGGCCAAAGTGCTTTTGTTGAAGCCAGACCGCATCATGGCGTCATTTAGCCGTTGTCGAAATATCGCTGCGCGCTGCGGTTTGCTTATAAAATTCACCAATGTAGAAAATATACCCCAAAATAGCGTAAATGTAAATTATATGCATAATTTACGGCAGTCAAGTTTTGTGGCAAATTAGCCCTGCCAATGAGGGTAAAATGGAAACCACCAAAAGAACCATTGTCAAAGCGATTCTGTGGCAGATCACCGGGGTTTTCACCATGGGTGTGGTTGGTTTTCTAATGACCAGCTCGTTTAGCCAGGGGCTGGCGCTGGCGCTGGCCAATACCGCAGTTGGAACGGTTACATATATTATTTATGAGCGGGTCTGGAGCCGCATTCTCTGGGAGCGGGACTAAGGGCACAATTTATCACCCGGCCCATAGTAAACCCGAGCGCATTCACGCCTCCAACAATTTCTTGACTAGCTGGGCAGCTATGCTAGCGTCAACTTGACCATTTGGTCAAAAGAAATGTCAGGGAGGTTTGTATGGTTGCCCCAAATGATCTGAGCGCGTTCTGGATGCCGTTTACCGCCAACCGCCAATTCAAGAAAAACCCGCGCATGTTTGTGGCGGCGGATGGCATGTATTATACCACGATGGATGGCCGCAAGGTGCTGGATGGCACGGCGGGATTATGGTGTGTGAATGCCGGGCATAACCAGCCGCGCATTGTTGAGGCGATCGCGGCGCAGGCGGCCGAGCTGGATTACGCCCCGGCCTTTCAAATGGGCCACCCCAAGGCGTTTGAGCTGGCCAACCGGCTGGTGGAGATGGCGCCCGACGGGATTGACCATGTGTTTTACACCAATTCCGGCTCGGAAGCGGTGGAAACCGCGCTGAAAATCGCCATTGCCTACCACCGCGCGCGCGGTGAGGGCAGCCGCACAAGGCTGATCGGGCGCGAGCGCGGCTATCACGGGGTGAATTTTGGCGGCATTTCGGTGGGCGGCATCGGGCCGAACCGCAAGACATTTGGCAGCCTGCTAACCGGGGTGGACCACATGCCCCACACCCATATCCCCGAAAACGCTTTTACGAGGGGCCAGCCCGCGCACGGGGCCGAGATTGCCGATGAGCTGGAGCGGATCGTGGCATTGGGCGATGCCAGCAATATCGCGGCGGTGATCATCGAGCCGATGGCGGGATCAACCGGGGTGTTGCTGCCACCCAGGGGTTATCTAGAGCGCATCCGCGCGATCACCAAAAAGCATGGAATTTTGCTGATTTTTGATGAGGTGATCACCGGTTTTGGCCGGCTTGGCAGCAGTTTTGGTGCCACGCATTACGGGGTGACGCCCGATATGATGACCACCGCCAAGGGGCTGACCAACGGGGTGATTCCGATGGGGGCGGTGCTGGCAAGTGCAGACATTCACGATGCCTTCATGCAGGGTGACGAGGGCATGATCGAGCTGTTTCACGGCTATACCTATTCGGGAAATCCGATGGCGTCCGCCACCGGGCTGGCCACTTTGACCACCTATAAAGAGGACGGGCTGTTTGAAAACGCCCGCGATCTGGCCCCCTATTGGGAGGATGCGATCCATGCGCTGAAGGGCTTGCCGCATGTGATTGATATTCGCAACGAGGGGTTGATTGGCGCGGTTGAATTGGAACCAATCGCGGGCAAGCCGACCAAGCGGGCCTTTCAGGCGTTTCTGGATGCGTATGACAAGGGTATCCTGATCCGCACCACGGGGGATATCATTGCGCTTTCCCCGCCGCTGATCATCGAGAAGCACCATATTGACGAGCTGTTTGGCAAACTGGCACAAGTTTTGAAAAATCTGGATTAAAGGAGCTGGAAAATGGCTGCACCGGGCGAGAATATGAAAATCAATGGCGAACGCCTGTGGGATTCGCTGATGGAAATGGCCAAAATCGGCCCGGGCGTGGCGGGCGGCAACAACCGCCAGACGCTGACGGATGAGGACGGCGAGGGCCGCGCGCTTTTTCAGCAATGGTGCGAGGCGGCGGGCTGCACCATGGGGCTGGACCAGATGGGCAATATGTTTGCCATGCGCGCCGGCACGGACCCTGAAGCGCTGCCGGTTTACGTCGGCAGCCATCTTGATACCCAGCCTACGGGCGGCAAGTATGACGGGGTTTTGGGGGTGCTTGGCGGGTTGGAGATTATTCGGACGTTAAATGACCTTGATGTGAAGACCAAGCACCCGATTGTGGTGACGAACTGGACCAACGAAGAGGGCACCCGCTTTGCCCCTGCCATGCTGGCCAGCGGGGTTTTTGCCGGGATGCATACGCAGGATTGGGCATACGCGATTGAGGATGCCGAGGGCAAGAAATTTGGCGACGAGCTGAAGCGCATCGGCTGGCGGGGCGAAGAAGAGGTTGGCGCGCGCAAGATGCATGCTTTCTTTGAGCTGCACATCGAACAGGGGCCGATACTGGAGGCCGAGGGCAAGGATATTGGCGTTGTCACCCATGGCCAGGGGCTGAGTTGGACGCAAGTTACGGTAACAGGCAAAGACAGCCACACCGGCTCCACCCCGATGCCGATGCGCAAGAACGCCGGCCTTGGCATGGCGCGGATGCTGGAGCTGGTGGACCAGATTGCATGGAGCCACAAGCCGGACGGGGTGGGCGCGGCGGGGCATATTGATGTGTTTCCGAACTCGCGCAATGTGATTCCGGGCAAGGTGGTGTTTACCGTCGATTTTAGATCGCCGAACCTTGATACCATCACCGATATGGAAAAAACCTTCCGCGAAGGGGCATCACAAATTGCGGGGGCCATGGGGCTGGGGGTGAGTTTTGAAAAGGTCGGCGGGTTTGATCCGGTGGCCTTTGACGAGGGTTGTGTGAGTGCTGTGCGC
>WFQA01000049.1 GCA_015487255.1 Paracoccaceae bacterium
CGCCTTGCGGCGGCTTTTCCGCCTGAATATCTCCAAGATCATGAAAGAAATTCTTCATTACCAGTGATACTCCGGCCGGGTTTACCCCGCGTAGGTTGGGTTCAAAAAATGCGCCGCGATAGACCGGCGAGTTTATGATTTCGAAGGACGGGAAATAATCCACAAAATCCAGTTCTCTTGTAATCTGCCCGGTCACCGCACGCAGAATGGATTTGGAAAGGCTGCTCGCCACCAGCACATGTGCGCCAGAGTTGGTGGCGGTAAGCGGCACGGGAGAAACCGTCAGCAGCACCTTGATTCCTGGGTTTATCTTCCGGATTATTGCAATGGCGCTTCTCAGGCTATCAGCTATGAAGCCAAAATCCTGCGCCATGAACAGATGGTTGGTTTCGTCAAAAACACCAGCCACCGTGCCGGGGCACATGGGGTATTCATAGCCGTGCTCGCGGTTGAACCATGATTCGGTCAACCCCAGCGTAAATACAAACAGCCCTGCCCGGCGCACCGCACGGACAAGAGCATCCACGGTGACCTGGCGCATTTGGCGCATCTCGTCCACCGTGGCAAAGCCTTCCGGCTCTATATTGGGGCGAAACGGGTCATAAATCCGCCCGTCTTTTTCCCAATATTCTTCTGGCGGCACCACTGCGCCACTGGCCCAACGCAGCCATTGCAACAGTAGAGACGTTGTATAGATATTCCCGGTTCGGCAGCTAAAAAGGCCATAGTTAAAGCGCCGGGCGTTTTCGGGCGACAACTCGCGTGGTGCTCGTTCGGTTTCCAGCCAGGAAAAACCCCGGTCTTGCAAGGCATGGCCAAAATGCTGGGCAAAGCAGGAGCCAAAAGTGATTGTCGGAGTCTGTGCCGTGATTTCAAATTTTGGCGACCACAACCCGCGAATATCAAAAAAGCTCTTGTCAGCCACAGCCGTGCGCCAAAATGCCTTTTCGGGCAGGTTACTATATGGATGCATTCCTAACGCCCTCAAAACATCGCCATGCCGCCATTGATATGCAGCGTTTGCCCGGTCACATATCCTGCTTCGTCACTCGCCAGATACAGCGCCGCGGCGGCGATTTCATCCGATGTTCCCATCCGCCCCATCGGCACGCCGGCAAGCAGGGCAGATTTTTGATCATCGGTCAGCACATCAGTCATCGCGGTGGTGATAAACCCCGGCGCAATCGCGTTTACGGTTATCCCGCGCGAGGCCACCTCTTGCGCCACCGATTTGCCCATGCCGATCACCCCGGCCTTGGAGGCGGCATAATTGGCCTGGCCGGGGTTGCCGGTCACGCCAACAATGGAAGAAATATTGATGATCCGCCCCCCGCGTGCCTTCATCATCGGCCGCATCACCGCGCGCATCAGCATCATGGTCGAGGTCAGGTTGATCTCCAGCACCTGGTCCCACTCCTCGTCCTTGAGGCGCATAAACAGGTTGTCCTTGGTCACCCCGGCATTATTCACCAGAATATCCAAGCCCCCCATGGCCTCGATCGCGGCTTTGGACAGGGCTTTTACCGCCTCGCGGTCGCCAAGGTTGCACGGCACCACATGGGCGCGTTCGCCAAGCTCGACGGCAAGCGCATCAAGCGGGTCTACCCGCGTGCCCGAAAGCGCCACCGACGCCCCCGCGCGGTGCAAAGCCCTGGCGATCGCCCCGCCAATACCACCCGAAGCGCCAGTTACCAGCGCCGTTTTCCCGGTCAGATCAAACATTATATTTCCTTATCCGTAAGGTGGGTTTCTGCCCACCAATCATTCAAATCACAAATTCACCCAGCCAAAAACTTGGCCAAGCTATCCGGATCCCCCACATTTTTCACCGCAATGCTGCGATCAATTCGCCGTACCATGCCTGAAAGCGCCTTGCCAGCCCCGACCTCGATCATCTCGTCCACCCCGTGCTCAGCCATAAACAGCACCGATTCCCGCCAGCGCACAGAGCCGGTCACCTGATCGACCAGCAAATTGCGGATCATCATCGGGCTGCTCACCGCCGCCGCACTCACATTGGCCACCAGCGGCACTTTGGGTTTCACGATCTCCACCTTGGTGAGCGCATCTGCCATGGCTTCGGCTGCGGGCTGCATCAGGCTGCAGTGGAAAGGCGCGCTCACCGGCAGCATCACCGCCCGCTTGGCTCCGGCCTCTTTAGCCAGCACTGCCGCGCGCTCGACCGCCGCCTTATGGCCCGAGATCACAACCTGCCCCGGATCATTATCGTTGGCTGCCGCGCAAACTTCACCCTGTGCCGCCGCTTCAGCCACCTGTTGCACCGCGGCAAAGTCCAGCCCCAGAATTGCTGCCATGGCCCCAACCCCAACCGGGGTCGCGGCCTGCATCGCCTTGCCGCGAATGCGCAGCAAGCGCGCGGTATCTGCCAATGTGAGCCCCCCCGCGGCGCAAAGCGCAGAATATTCGCCCAGTGAATGCCCGGCAACATAGGCGGCATCTTCCACCTTCACGCCCTCGGCATTCAGCGCCGCCATTGCCGCCAAGGATGTTGCCATCAAGGCCGGTTGCGCGTTTTCCGTCAGGGTCAGCGCTTCGATGTCCCCCTCCCAAATCAGGGTCGAGAGCTTCTCGCCCAGCGCCTCGTTCACTTCGTCAAAAACTGCCATTGCCGCCGGATAAGCCTCGGCCATCGCCTTGCCCATGCCAATGGATTGCGCGCCCTGTCCAGGAAAAATAAATGCTTTTGTCATGTTTGCCTCGCTATTGGTCTGTTCACCTATACCTGTGCGGGATAATAATTTACAGACACCAATTCAGCACTTTTCAGTTTTTGTTTTCGAGTTGCCTGGCAATAGATGCGGCCCCTTCAGGGGGGAGCGCGCGTGCGCGAGGGGGCGGAACGCCCCCACTTGCCGAGCGAAGCGAGGCCAGGCCCGGGCGGGAGGCGACTTTTTGCGTAGCAAAACGGCGTCCGAGCGGCGGGAAAGCACCGGTTGGGGCTGGCACAATGGTATTGTCTGTAGCCAACCGCCTGCCTCAGCTCAGAGTGCCTTTGCTTCGGGGAGGGTTTCTGCCGTTGCATTTGTGATCAGGATACCGCTCACCCCCCCGCTCAGCAAAGGCACGGTTTTTGGCAAAGCCAAAAACACGGCTGGCCGGCGGCGGTGGCCGAGCTTACGCTCGGCGGCCCTGTATCTGGCGTTTGGGTTTGGGTTGCAAATAGTGCAAAACTGGTAATGCCGGTTCAAACCAAATGCGCCAAATTATCAACAAGGCCGGTTATGGTTTTGCCTCTTTGGCTGAAGCCACGCCTTCCATACCCCAGATCACATCAACTGCCTTGGTTTTGCGGGCGGCTTTGCGTAACCGGCGGTCTTGAGCCACTTGGCCGCGCCGACGGAGCAATGCGGTAAGTCCCCCAAGCGTGCCATACGTCCCGCGTGAGATCCAGACCGGCAGCGAGAGCATGGCCGGAGTGATAACCAGCGTCAGCACCGTGGCAATTCCGAGGCCAAATACCACCGCAGTGGCCAGTTGCTTCCACCACAGTGCGGTTGGGGCATCAACGGTATAGCCGCCATTGATGAAATCAAGCGACAGGCCAAACATCATCGGGGCCAGGCCGGCCATGGTGGTGATGGTGGTCAGCAGCACCGGGCGGATACGGGCTTCAGCCGTGCGCACGATCGCCTCCAGCCTTGGCAGGTATTTGGAGTATTCCGCATAGGTATCGATCAACACAATATTGTTGTTGACCACAATCCCCGCCAGTGCCACCACCCCGGTGCCGGTCATGATGAAGCTGAACGCCTGACCCATCACCAGCATGCCGATCAGCACCCCGGTGGTGGAAAGCACCACCGCCAGCAGCACCAGCACCGAGTTGTAAAACGAGTTGAACTGCGCCAGCAGAATAACAAACATCAAGCCAAGCGCGCCCAGAAAGGCCGAGCCAAGGAAAGCCTGGGTTTCGGCCTGTTCTTCGGTATCACCGGTAAATATCCAGGATATACCCTCTGGAATCTCCGCCTCGTTTTCCAGCCATTCGGTCAGCCTGGCGGTTTCATCATTGGCATTCACCCCTTCAGCCACACCGGCCAGCACCCGGAAATAGCGCTGCTTGTCCACCCGGTCTATCTGGCCAAGCTGCGGCACCGGAGTGCGGGTGACAAAATTGGAGAGCGGCACCAGCGCCTGCTGGGTGCGCACACGCAAAGTATCAAGCGTGCTCAGCAGCCGGTCTTTTTCCGGGAAGCGCACGCGGATATCGATCTCATCATCGGCATTATCGGTGCGCATGGTGCCGATTGTCAGGCCACGGGTAACAAGCTGCACCATGCCGCCTATTGAGGCCACATCGGTGCCAAAGCGCCCGGCTTCTTCCACATCCACATCCAATTGCCAGTCGATGCCGGGCAGCGGCTGGGTATCTTCCACATCGACCAGCTCGGGCTGGGAGGCGAAATAACTGCGAATATAAGTGGTGGTTGCGACCAGTTCCTCCCAGTTATCCCCCGATATTTGCAGGTTGATCGCCTTGGCCGCTGCCGGCCCCATGCTTTGCTCGACGATCTGGGCACGAATGCCGGGGATTTCCGCCAGCCGGGCGTTCAACTCGGCAATGATCAGCTTGCCCTTGCGGCGCTGATCCCACGGGGCCAGCTCGATCTGGATCTCGCCGATGGTGTCGATCGGCTTGACCGCGCCGCCGGTATTGGTGTTCAGCCCGCCAGAACCGGCAAAAGCAAACACATATTCAACCCCGGGAACAGAGGTAATGGCCGCCTCGGCCTCCCGCACAAGCCGGTCTTGCTCGATGATCGAAAGATTGCCCCGCGCCTGCACATAGGCCACGGCGCGCTCCGGCTCGGTTTCCACAAAAAACTCAAAGCCCTTGTTATTCGCGCCAAAAACGGTAAACACCGAAAAAACAAATACCGCCACAACCCCGATGGAGACCAGCGGCATCAGCGGGTTGCCCGAGATGAAGCCAATGAAGTGGCCAAACCATGTGCGTTTATAGCCCGCCTTGGCCACTTTTTCACGCTTGGGCCGCTTCAGGCTACCCATGAAAACCGCAATCATCATAGCCCCGACCGAAAAGCCGATACCGCCGGGCAGCACCGCGCCACGCAGAGCAAATATCACCGACTGGTAGGTCAAAACCAAGGCCCCAAGCAGCAGGGCAAGGCGGATAAACACATTGAAATGGCTGCGCAAGAAGCCCGATATCCGGTCCATGGTTTTGGACATGCGGCCAACCACGCCCCCCACCACCGGCAGGTAGACCAGCGCCACCAGGAGCGAGGCGGAAAGCACGATAATGATGGTCACCGGCAATTTCGCCATGAACTGCCCCGCCACCCCGGGCCAGAACAGAAACGGCAAAAACGCACAAAGCGTGGTGCCGGTGGAGGAGATGATCGGCCAGAACATGCGCTTGGCGGCCATGCCATAAGCCCGCATCGGCCCAACCCCTTGCTTGATGCGTTTATCGGCATATTCCACCACCACGATCGCCCCATCCACCAGCATGCCCACGGCCAGTATCAGCCCAAACATCACAATGTTTGAAATCGCGATGCCAAGCACCGAAAGCATGGCAAAGGTCAGCAAAAACGAGGTCGGGATGGCAAAGCCAACCAGAATGGACGAGCGCACCCCAAGCGCGGCCAATACCACGATCATCACCAGCGCAATCGCAGTCAGCACCGAAGCCAGCAACTGGTTGACCATGTTATTGACCTGAATGGAATTATCGAGGCTGAAATTCACTTCCACCGCCCGCCGCAGATCCTCGGGCCATTTTGCCAGCTCGGCCTCGATGGTTTCGCGCACCAGCGCCACGGTGTCGATCACATTATAACCCTTGCGCTTGACCACCTGCAGCGCCACCGTATCCTCGCCGTTAAAGCGGGCAGTGCCGCGCCTATCCTCAAAGGTCAGGCGAATGTCGGCTATATCGCCCAGGGTGACAACCCGGTCTCCGTTGCGCTTGATCGGCAGCGAATAGACATCCTGCACCTGATTGAAGGCTGACGGGATTTTGATGGCGTAAGAGCCGGTGCCGATCTCGATTTCCCCCGCTGCGATCAGCCGGTTGTTGTTGTTTACCGCATTTATCAGCTCATTGGCGGTCACGTTATAGGCTTCCAGCTTCAGCGGGTCGATCAGCACTTCCATCATTTCATCGCGCTGCCCGGCAATGCCAACCTCAAGAACAGGGGGCAGCCCCTCCAGTGCGGATTGCAGATCCTTGGCCACCCGCAACAGCGTGCGCTCGGGCACCGCGCCGGAAAGCGCCAGAATAATTACCGGGAATTCCGAAAAGTTGATCTCGTTGATCGAAGTGCTGGCAATGCCGTCGGGCATGTTGCTTTCGGCGTCACTAAGCTGTGCACGAACATCGGCCATCGTGGCGGATTTATCCCAGCCGAACTCGAACTCAAGCGCGATGCCGCCAAACCCCTCGGCGGCGGTGGCCGACATTTTCTGCAGGCCGGAAACCTCGCTCATCGCGGTTTCCAGCGGTTTGACCAGCAAACGCTCGGCATCTTCGGCAGAAATACCGGGGTAAACCACGGTGACAAACAGTGCCGGAATATCGATATCCGGCGCGCCTTCCTTGGGCAGGGTGGTATAGGAATAGGCGCCTGCGATGATCGAAAGAATGATAAAGGCCAGAATCATCCGCGCCCGGCCAAGCGCCCAGTCAACGATACCGGTCATCGGTCAGCGCCCTGTCTGGTCACGTTTATCGCCCGCCCGTCTGTCACATATTCCTGCCCGGTGATAATCACATCCACCTCCGCCGGCAGGCCGGAAAGCCAAAACCCGTCGGGGGAATCGCGCACGATCTTGACCGGCACAAAGCGTGCCACGTTATTGTCATCTATCCGCACCCCAAGCGTGCCCTCGTCATTCAGGGTCAGCACATGCTGGGGCAGCAGATGGGCCTTTTCACCCGCGTAAGCAATGGCGATATCAACGGATTGCCCGTCCAGAATGCTCAGATCGGCATTATCAACCGAGACTTCGAGGCGAAAGGTGCGGGTCAGCGGGTCCGCCGAGCGGGCAACGAAACTGACCAGGCCAACAACCTCCCGCCCCGAGATCAGCCGGGCACCGGCCGGTTGCCCAACAGAAATATTGACCACATCAATCTCGGGCACATAGCCAACCAGTTTGATACTGTCGAGCGCCAGCACCGTGGCACAGGGGCTGCCGGGCTGCATCAACGAGCCGATCTCGGCACTGTCGCTTTCCAGCACCCCGGCAAAGGGCGCGCGGATCCTGAGTTGGTCCAGGGTGCGTTCAACACTCAGCACCCGCGCGCGGGCACTTTCCAGCGCGGCCGAGGCGGAAATCGCACTGTTTTCCGCGCCAAAGCCGCTTTCGGCCAGCCGCGCGGCAACGTTGTTATTGGCTTCGGCATTGGCAAGCTGGGCCTTGGCTTCAGCGAGCTGGGCCTCCAGCACGCCCGGGTCCAGTTCACAAAGCACCTGATCCCGGATCACCGCGCTGCCGCTGGGTATAGGTTGGGAAATAACCCTTCCCGAGGTCTCGGCCCGCATCTCGATGCGCCGCGCCGCCTCTGTGGTGCCGCGCAGCACGATGCCGGATTGCACCTCGCGCGCCACGCTATACATGGTCACAACCGGCACCGGCCCGCGGGCATCAATAATGCTTTCTGCCGGGGTGCTTTCAGAGGGAGCTTCGACCCCGGCAAAGGCCAATATCGCCTCGCGCTGCATCACCATGGCATAGATAAAGGCGGTCACCATGAGGGCAATCAGAATATGGATGATCTTCATCGGTTTTTGCTCCGCAGGGTTTACTGGCATTTCCGGCCCGTTTGGGCGCGTTTTCAGCTAAATAAGCCGCGATCCCGGCATGAACAAGACCGAGTGGTCCAATTTGCCCCATTCCCGCAAGGATTATCCTTTGCCTTTGCATCATCGGGGGTTACGGGGTAAGTTGCGCGCAAAGTATATGCAGGAGAGTTAAGTTGAGCGAATCGGATTCCTTTATTGATGAAGTCTCGGAAGAGCTGCGCCGGGACAGGTTGTTCAAAACATTCAAGAAATATGCATGGGTGCTGGTGCTTGGCGTGGTGGCGATCGTGGGTGGCACCGCTTATAATGAGTGGAGCAAATCCCAAATCGAGACCGAAGCCCGCCTGACCGGTGACCTGATGCGCGCCGCGACCAGCGCGGGAAATGCGGATGCGCTGGCCGGTTTGGCCGCGGCAGACAGCCCAAGCGCGCTGATCGCCAGGTTGCAACGGGCTAATCTGCTCGAATCACAAGGTGATGTCAGCGGCGCGGTGGCTGAATGGCGCGCAGTGGCCAATGACCCGGCGGCAGCCCCGATCTATACCGACCTTGCCTGGCTGAAAATCATCATGGCTGACGGGGCAAATATGGACCCGGGTGAGCGAAACAGCGCCTATGAGCGCCTGATGACCCCCGGCGCGCCCTACCGGCTACTGGCGCAAGAGCAGCGCGCCATGCAATATATACGCGACGGCGATATCGACGCCGCCAAGGTTGAACTGTCCGCGATCATCGTGGACCCGGAAATCACCCCCAACCTGCGGGCCCGCGCCCAGCAGTTGCTCGTGGCACTCGGGGGCGAGATCACACCGGTAACAACCGAGGGGTAAACCGCCAGCAGGCAAATTGATCGGGTAGGGTAATGATGACTTCAGCAAAAACATGGCGGAAACTGGGTTTTGTAATATTGGCCGCTGGCGCGCTGGCCGCCTGCGCGGGCAACAATAACCGCATCCTGCCCGGCGAGCGGGTCTCGATCCGCCCGCAAGAGCAATTACAGATCGAAAACCGCGCGGTGTCGATTTCGCTTGGCGCAGCGGTAAGCAACGCCGCCTGGCTACAACAGAATTTCGGCCCCGATCGCGTGGCACCGCATCTGGCGCTTTCCGCCAGCCCGGCCCTGCGCTGGAGCGCTGATATCGGCCGGGGCAATACGGACCGTTCGCGCATCACCTCCACCCCGGTGATCGCTGGCGGGGTTGTTTATACGCTTGATGCCGCCGGGCAAGTGCAGGCCAGCGCCACCGATAGCGGCGCGGCATTGTGGCGCGCGGATATCACGCCGCTGGGCGAGAATAGCGGTGCCGAGGGTTTTGGCGGCGGGCTGGCGCTGGAGGGCAGCAGCCTTTATGTGACCACCGGCTTTGGCGAGTTGCTTTCCATCAATACCGGCAATGGCGCGATCAACTGGCGCTATGGTTTTCCGGCTCCGCTGCGCGGCGGGCCAACGGTTTCGGCCGGTCGGGTATTTGTGATGGGGGCCAATGATGTTGCCTATGCGATAGACGGCGCGCGCGGCAAACTGAGCTGGAGCCAGGCCGGGCCAGCCAGTGCCGGGCCGGTGACCATGGGTGGGTCTTCTCCGGCGGTGCGGGGCAATAATGTGGTGCTGCCCTTCAGCTCGGGGCGCTCGATGGGGGTATCGACCAGCGGGCAGCTGCGCTGGAGCAGCGATGTAAACCAGGCCCGGCTTTCCAATGTGCGGGCCTCGATCGGCGGCTTTCCCGGCGCGCCGGTGATCTCGGGCGGGCGGATATTCATGGCCAATGCCGGCGGCGAGAGCGCGGCATTGCGGGCCGGCAATGGCGCAGAGGTATGGGCTTTGCCGGTGGGGGCCACCGGCACTGCGGCGGTGATTGGCGGCGCGGTGTTCAGCGTCAGCGATACGTCGCAGCTTTTGCGCATTGATGCGGCAACCGGCCGGGTGATCTGGGCGGTGCAACTGCCGGAATTTGAAAACCCCGAAAAGCGGCGCGGCTTCATTGCCCATTTTGGCCCGGTGGTGGCTGGCGGGCAGGTTATTGTGGCCGGCACGGACGGGCGCCTGCGCTTTTTTGACCCGGTCAGCGGTGCAGCGGGTTATAGCGTGGCTTTGCCCGGCGGTGCGGCCTCGGCCCCGGTGGTGGCGGCGGGGGTTTTATATGTGCAAAATGCCAAAGGCCAACTTCTGGCTTTCCAATAGGGTCATGAGGCGCTAAGAGCTAGCGTTTCGGGGCGTTTGGCCCCTGAATCTTCTATAGGCGATACCATGTCTTTCACCATGGCCATTGTTGGCCGCCCCAATGTTGGCAAATCCACCCTGTTCAACCGCCTGGTTGGCAAGAAGCTGGCTTTGGTCGATGACCAGCCCGGCGTGACCCGCGATCTGCGCGAAGGCGCGGCGCGGCTGGGGGATTTGCGCTTTACCATCATTGATACCGCCGGGCTGGAACAGGCCACGGATGAAAGCCTGCAAGGCCGGATGCGGGCCTTGAGCGAGCGCGCGGTTGATATGGCCGATGTCTGCCTGTTTATGATCGATGCGCGGGTCGGGGTTACGGCAGACGATCAGGTCTTCGCCGGTATTCTGCGCCGCAAAAACGCCAAGGTGATTCTGGCGGTCAACAAAGCCGAGGGCAAGGCGGGCGAGTCGGGCTATTACGAGGCGTTCAACCTTGGCCTTGGTGAGCCGGTCCAGATTTCCGGCGAGCATGGCGAGGGGATGGAAGACCTTTACGCGCTGCTGATGCCGATCCATGACGAATTTGAAAACGCCGACAGTTTCGAGCCGGAAACCAACGTGGAAGTCTCGGACGCGGTGGACGAGTTTGGCGAAGCAGACGTGCTGCCCGATGACCGCCCGTTGCAAATTGCCGTTGTTGGCCGGCCCAATGCCGGCAAATCGACCCTGATCAATCAGATCATGGGCGAAGAGCGCCTGCTGACCGGGCCGGAAGCCGGGATCACCCGCGATGCGATCTCGGTGCGCACCAGTTGGGAGGGGCGCGAATTTCGGATTTTTGACACGGCCGGGATGCGCAAAAAGGCCAAGGTACAGGAAAAGCTGGAGAAGCTGTCGGTTTCCGACGGGCTGCGGGCGGTGAAATTTGCCGAAGTGGTGGTGGTGCTGCTCGATGTGCAGGTGCCGTTTGAGCAGCAGGACCTGCGTATTGCCGACCTCGCCGAGCGCGAGGGCCGCGCGGTGGTGCTGGCGGTGAATAAATGGGATCTGGAAGATGAGAAAAACCAGAAACTGCTGGATCTGCGCGAGAAATTCGGCCGGCTTTTGCCCCAGCTTCGCGGTGCGCCGATGGTGATGGTATCTGCGCTGACCGGCAAAGGGCTGGACCGGCTGCATGCGGCAATTCTGAAGGCGCATGCCACATGGAACACCCGGATTTCCACCGCCAGGCTGAACCGCTGGTTAAAAGCGATGATCGAGGGCCACCCGCCGCCTGCGCCGAGTGGTCGGCGGATTAAAATGCGGTATATGACGCAAGTGAAAACGAGACCACCGACATTTGTGGTGTTTACCTCGGTGCCCGATAAGGTGCCAGAGAGCTATAAGCGGTTTTTGGTCAATGGGTTGCGGGTGGATTTTGATATGCCCGGCACGCCGATACGGCTGTTTTTACGCGCCGGAGACAATCCGTTTGCCGCGAAGGCGGCAAAGCGCAAAATTCATTGATGGTTGCTGGCGAAAGCTCTTGCTGCAAGGTGCATATTTTGAAATATGCCCAATATACAACTTCAACCGCCTCTCCCCCAAGCGTGCGACCGCGCGCCGGCAACCGTTTGCCGCCCCATCGGAGGCGTGAGCGAAGCGAACTTGCCGTGAGATAAAATACTAATCCTACAAATAGGCCTTGATCATGCGCTCTGCCTCATCGGCGGGGCTGGCAAGAACCGATTTATCCTCGCCCGGATGGAAACGGCCACGGGTGGCAGTTGGCATCGGGTTGGGCTGGTGCAGGATGACACGGGGTTTCAGGTTGACCGTCTCGGCCTGCCAGCTTTTCACCATCGAGCGGGCGGCGGCCTTGGATGCGGCATAGGCGGCGTAGAATTTCTCACCCATATGCGGGTCATCCATGAAAATCGCAGTGCCATCGCCCACCCGCAGCAATGGCTCTGTCAGGGCGATGGTCCGGGCAACACTGCGGGCGTTGATCGCCATGGTCTTGTCAAAATCCTTCTCGCCCAGATGTTGCATCGGGGTGAGCAGGGGGGCATGCACCGCGCAATGCAGCAAAAGATCAAGCTTGCCCCAGCGCTCGAAAATGCTCAGGCACAGGCGCTGCAAGCCGCCTTCATCGGTGATATCAAGCGGCACAAGGGTGATGCCAGCGCCTGAAGGCTCGACCACATCGGCCAGCTCCTCCAGCCCGCCCACGGTGCGGGCCAGCGCGATGATGTGATAACCTTTATTGGCCAGCGCTACAGCCGAGGCATAGCCAAGCCCGCGCGAGGCCCCAATGACGAGGGCGGTTTTTGTATCTTGTTCCATGGGGTTGATTTAGGGTTTTTGTGGCGGAAAAACCAGAGGAAAAACGGATATTGCTTGATCTTGCCGCAAGGGCAGGCCAAAAAGGGGCCAAGCCATGGAATCTATCGACAAGGATATGTAGATGACACGAAATATGACACTCGCAACCGCCCTTTGGGGCACAAACTCCGCCCTGCGCTTTGGCGCGCTGATGGTGGCTGGGATCATGATTCTGGCGATTTCGGCCAAGATCGCCGTGCCGATGTGGCCGGCGCCGATCACCATGGGCACATTCGCGGTGCTGGCCCTGGGCGCGGCCTATGGGCCAAAGCTGGGGATGGCGACGATTTTGGGCTACATGGCCGTGGGCGCGCTTGGGTTTGATGTTTTTGCCGGCACCGGTGGCGCGGTCAACGGGCTGGCCTATATGATGGCGGGCACGGGGGGCTATTTGTTTGGCTTTGTGCTGGCGACCATGCTGTTGGGTTACGGGGCCACGCGCGGCTGGGACCGCTCGGTTTGGAAAATGGCGGGGCTGCTGCTGGCGGCGAATGCGCTGATCTATGTGCCGGGGCTGGCCTGGCTGATGCAGCTTTATGGCTGGGAGATTTCCAAGGCGGTTGAGCTGGGCATGCTGCCTTACCTTGTGGGGGACGCGGTCAAGCTGGCGCTGGTGGCGCTGCTTTTGCCGGGGCTTTGGACGCTGCTGAAGCGCGGGTAAGCATGTGCTGAGAATTGAAAGAGCCTCGCTTTTGTGCGGGGCTTTTTTTATGCGCAGGTTTCGGGTCGCGCGCTGCACTGTTGGGGGGATAGTAGCAAAAACGGAGCATTTCATGACCCTTGCTTTGCTGATTTTTCTCTTTCCCCTCGCCTATAGCCCCGGGCCGGGGAACATGTTTTTTGCAGCGAATGGCGCGCGGTTTGGCTTTTGGGCCACGGTGCCCGCCAATATTGGCTACCATATTGCGACGTGGCTGATGACCATGGCCGTTGGCGCTGGATTTATAGCGCTATTCAGCGATTATCCGATGGTCTTTCTTGGCATCCGCATGGCGAGTGCGCTTTATGTGCTGTGGCTGGCATGGGGCTTGTTTAATGCGGGGCCTGCGGGTGCCGTAGGCGAACCGCGAGTGGCGGGGTTTTGGGATGGGGTGATTTTGCTGGTGCTTAACCCAAAAGCCTATGTATTGATGGCGCTGATTTACACGCAATTTGGCGCAGAGGGTCGGTTATTTTGGGTGGCTACGATTTTTACCGCTAACAATATTGTGGCATTTTGCCTGTTTGCTCTGGCAGGAGAGGTGATCTCATCGCGTTTTGTGGCCGGGCCTTGGGGCAACCGCGTGCTGGGGGCGATGCTAGCCGTTGTGGCGGTTTGGATGCTGTTTTTATAGCGGCAGCGGGGCTTGCTTTCCGGGCTTTAGCTCTATCTCTTTGGCGGCAATTTTATCTGTTGGGGGAATGGGGTATTCGCCGCTAAAGCAGGCGTCACAATATTGCGGTTGCTCGTTGTTGCGCGGCTTGCCCTCGGTAACGGCGCGGTAAAGTCCGCTAATGCTGATGAATCGCAGGGAGTGCACGCCCAGATGGTCGCGCATTTGCTCTTGGTTCATGGTGCTGGCCAGCAGCTTGCTGCGCTCGGGGGTATCAACCCCGTAAAAGCAGGGCCACATGGTGGGCGGGGAGGCGATGCGGAAATGCACCTCCCTGGCACCGGCATCGAGGATCATCTCCTTGATCTTGCGCGAGGTGGTGCCGCGCACCACGGAGTCATCAACCAGAATAACCCGCTTATCCTTGATCAGGGCGCGGTTGACATTGAGCTTGAGCCGCACCCCCATATTGCGGATCTGCTCGGTTGGCTCGATAAATGTGCGGCCCATATACTGGTTGCGGATAATGCCCATGGCATAGGGAATGCCGCTTTCCTGGCTATAGCCGATGGCCGCCGGGGTGCCGCTATCAGGCACGGGGCAGACCAGATCAGCCTCCACCGGGGCCTCCTTGGCCAGCTCAACCCCGATGCGGCGGCGGGTTTCATAGACCGAGCGGCCGCCAAGGATGCTGTCGGGGCGGCTGAAATAGACATGCTCGAAAATGCAAAACCGCGAGGGCTGTTTGGCAAAGGGGTATGAGCTTTCCAGCTTGCCACCGGTGATCACCACCATCTCGCCCGGCTCGACCTCGCGGATGAAGTCAGCCCCGATGATATCCAGCGCGCAGGTTTCGGAGGCCAGCACATAGGCGTCATGCAATTTGCCGAGCATCAGCGGGCGCACGCCCAGCGCATCGCGCACACCGATCAGCTTGGTGCGTGTCATGGCGATAACGCTGAACGCCCCCTCGACCCGGCGCAGCGCGTCTTTCAGCCGCTCGGGGATGTTGGCCTGAAACGAGCGCGCCATCAGGTGCACGATGCACTCGGAATCCGAGCTGCTTTGAAAGATCGAACCATGCTGGATCAGCTCTTTGCGCAGCGCCTCGGCATTGGTCAGGTTGCCGTTATGGGCAATCGCCACGCCGCCCATGGCCAGTTCGGCAAACAAGGGCTGCACATCGCGAATCGCGGTTTGGCCCTTGGAGCCGGAGGTGGAGTAGCGCACATGGCCAATGGCGAGGGTGCCGGGCAGGGTCTCCATCAGGCTGGCTTTGGTGAAATTATCCCGCACATAGCCAAAGCGGCGCACCGAGCTGAAGCCGGCTTCGGGCGCATATGAAACAATCCCCCCCGCCTCCTGCCCGCGATGTTGCAGGGCGTGCAGGCCAAGGGCGACGAAATTGGCCGCCTCACCCACATCGTTAATGCCAAATATCCCGCATTCCTCTTTGAGCTTGTCATCATCAAAGGGCAAAGCGGGCAGAGTGGGCATCGGGGGCATGGCGCGGCCTTTTACAACGGGAAGCTTGCGCGCCTTATAGACGCGCAAAACCGGGCTGTCACCGCCTTAAAAGCATTTCGGGTTAAGAATGACCCACTTTATCCATCAAACACATTTGCAAAGCAAATGCTGGCTTGATGGATAAGGTGACCCCTGTCACAAGGGAAACTCAAAACACGATAATCAGTTATTATCTGCCGGGGGGGTGATCGGGTTTACCA
>WFQA01000050.1 GCA_015487255.1 Paracoccaceae bacterium
CCATCGCTGAAATCAACCACGATCTCGGCGCGCTCGCCGGGGGAAAGGGTGATCTCGTTCATCATGACCGGCGCGGGCAGCAAGCCGCCGTCAGAAGCCACCTGCGAAAAGGAGCGCCCGTCCTCAAAGCGGAAATGGAATATCCGCGCATTGGCACCATTGAGAATACGCAGCCGCACCAGCCCGGCAGGCACAGTCGCCTCGGGGCGGATCGCGCCATTGACCAAAATCTCATCCCCCCGATAACCCATCATAATCGCCGGGCCGCGCGGGCTGTAATCAAGGCTGCCATCACGGGCAAAGCGCCTATCCTGCACCACCAGCGGCAGGTCATCCTCGCCATAAGTGTCGGGCAGGCCCGCATTCAGCTCCGGGTCGTCAATCAGCAACATACCTGCCAGCCCAAACCAGACATGCGCGCCGGTGCGCTCCATAATATGCGAATGATACCAAAGGGTTGCGGCGGGTTGGTCGATATCGAGCAACGCCTCGCGCGGGGTGTTGGGCAGCACCGGCGTGTGTGGCCCGCCATCAAGATACCCCTCGATATGCAGCCCGTGCCAATGCATCGAAACCGGCTCTTCGATGGTGTTGCCAAGACCCACCCGCGCGGTTTCACCGCGCTTCATGCGGATCACCGGGCCAAGGAAGGCCTGCGAATAGCCCGCGGTTTGCGTCGCCTTGCCCTGCAAAATATTGCTGCTGCCAAGCTGGGCGGTCACCTCGCCCAAAGTGCTGCCACTCAGGTCTTGCACATCGGGGATCGGCAGCGGCGCGCCACCCTCGGCCGCCCATGCCCGCCCGATCACCGCCGGCAAGAATACGCTTGCGCCGGTTGCCTTGATAAAATTTCTTCTGGTAAACTGCATGGGTCCCATCCTCTTTTTCATATTGCATTTCTTATATAGATTGTTTTCCCGATATTCCACTAACAGGATCGTAAAATAGATGAATCCCTTACCCCACATGCTGGCGCTTATAGCGCTATTCTTCGCCCTGTTCAGCCTTCCCGCCACGGCGCAAAGCGCTTTTGAGGCATGGAAACAAGGCTTTCGCGCCACGGCTTTGGCCCAAGGCATAGAGCCGCGACTGTTTGACACGGCCTTTCAGGGGGTTTCACCCAACGAAGATGTGATCGGGTTTGACCGTTTCCAACCCGAATTCAGCAAACCGATCTGGGATTATCTCGATACAGCGGTCTCGCAAGACCGTATCGTTGAGGGCCGGCAAAACCTGCGCCAGATGCGCCGGTTGCTGCGCCGGATCGAGAATCGCTACAAGGTGGATGCCGAGGTGATCGTGGCGATCTGGGGGTTGGAGAGCAATTACGGCCAAAACCGGGGTGATATTTATACCATCGAGGCGCTGGCCACCCTGGCTTTTGATGGCCGCCGCGCCCGTTATGGCGAGCGCCAGCTCATCGCGGCGCTGAAGATCCTGCAAGCGGGAGATGTGAGCCGGGCCGAGATGCGCGGCTCATGGGCCGGCGCGATGGGCCACACCCAGTTTATCCCGACCAGTTTTCTGGCATTGGCCGCGGATTATGACGGTGACGGCAAGCGCGATATCTGGAGCGACAACCCGGCTGACGCATTGGCCTCCGCCGCCAACTACCTGCACGAAAACGGCTGGGTGCGCGGCCAGCCATGGGGGGTGGAAGTGGTGCTGCCCGCGGGGTTTGATTATGCGCTGGCCGATGTCAACAACCGCCAAAGCGCGCGCTATTGGCGCAACCTTGGCGTGCGCCGGGCCGATGGTGGGCGATTGCCCGATTATTCCGATGCGGCGCTGCTGTTGCCCGCGGGTGACGGCAACCCGATTTTTGCCATTTACAAAAACTTCGAGGTGATCAAGCGCTATAATAATTCGGTTTCCTACGCCCTGTCGGTGGGCCATCTGGCAGACCGCATTTCCGGGGAAGGCGCTTTTATCACCCCGTGGCAGCGGGGCGGAGGGCTGAGCCGTGATGATATTTCCGAGCTGCAAACCCTGCTAACCGCGCAGGGGTTTTCCACCGGAGGTATAGACGGAGTGGCGGGGGCCAAAACCCGCTCCGCCATCATCGCTTACCAGAAAAGCCTCGGGATGGAGGCGAACGGCTTTGCCACAATGGCGCTGCTGCAGCGTTTGCGTTAAGCCTTCAATAAGCC
>WFQA01000051.1 GCA_015487255.1 Paracoccaceae bacterium
CGGTCAAAGGCGCGCAAGAGCATGTATCTGTTCCCCAAGTTTGATAGTTGCATGTGAAATGGGGCAAGATGCAGCGAATTGCAACAGCTTTTGAAAAGTATTTTCATCTGCGAATGCTGGCAGACCTTCCGAAGCGGGCACATTATTAACCCGATTAAAATATAGGCAGACTGCCCGCTTATGTGGCAAGAACAGGATCAATACTTGACCTAAGGTGAATATTCGGTTTTCAAGCCGGTAGCTATGCCGCATAATGTGCATTCCATTGTATACAAAAGGCCCGATTGATGACTAAAAAGCCCAACACCCCCGCGCTGAATTACCACGAATTCCCCAAGCCGGGAAAGCTGGAGGTGCGCGCGACCAAGCCTCTGGCCAACGGGCGCGATCTGGCGCTGGCCTATTCTCCGGGTGTTGCCGAGGCTTGCGTGGTGATCAAGGAGGACCCGTCCGCCGCCGCGCGCTTTACCGCGCGGGGCAATCTTGTGGGGGTGGTGACCAATGGGTCGGCCGCGCTGGGGCTGGGCAATATCGGCGCTTTGGCCAGCAAGCCGATCATGGAAGGCAAGGCGGTTCTGTTCAAGAAATTCGCCAATATCGATTGTTTTGATATCGAGGTTGACGAGAGCGACCCCGAAAAACTCGCCGATATCATCACTGCGCTGGAGCCAACCTTTGGCGCGATAAACCTCGAGGATATCAAAGCGCCCGAGTGTTTTATCGTTGAAAAACTCTGCCGAGAGCGCATGAACATTCCGGTTTTCCATGATGACCAGCACGGCACCGCGATTGTGGTCGGCGCGGCGGCGCTGAATGCGCTCCATGTGGCGGGCAAGGAATTTTCCGAAATCAAGGTGGTCAGCACCGGTGGCGGCGCGGCGGGGATTGCCTGCCTCAATATGCTGCTCAAGCTTGGGGTGAAGCGCGAAAACATCTGGCTTTGTGATATTGACGGGCTGGTTTATAAAGGCCGCGAGGCCGAGACCTCGCCGCAAAAAGCCGAATTCGCGCAGGAAACCGATTTGCGCGACCTTGATCAGGTGATCAGCGGCGCGGACCTGTTTCTGGGCCTTTCCGGCCCCGGTGTGCTGACCCCGGAAATGGTGGGCAAAATGGCCGACAAGCCGATTGTGTTTGCCCTGGCCAACCCCACGCCAGAGATCATGCCCGATATGGTGCGCGCGGTTGCCCCCGATGCGATTATCGCCACCGGGCGCTCGGATTTCCCCAATCAGGTCAACAATGTGTTGTGCTTCCCGTTTATTTTTCGCGGCGCGCTTGATGTCGGGGCAACGACGATAAATGACGCAATGGAGATCGCCTGTGTGGAAGGCATTGCCGAGTTGGCCCGCGCCAGTTCCAGCGCCGAAGCGGCGGCGGCTTACCGCGGAGAAAGCCTGAAATTCGGCCCGGAATATCTGATTCCCAAGCCTTTTGACCCGCGCTTGCTGGCGATTGTATCGGGGGCTGTGGTGAAAGCGGCCATGGAAAGCGGCGTGGCCACGCGCCCGATTGCTGACCTGGATGTATATAAGCAAAAGCTGGAAAGCTCGGTTTTCCGCTCGGCCCTGATCATGCGGCCGGTGTTTGAGAGTGCGAAGAAAGCCGTGCGCAAAATCGTCTTTGCCGAGGGTGAAAGCGAGCGGGTGCTGCGCGCCGCCCATGCCATGCGCGAGGAAATGATCGACAAGCCGATCCTGATCGGCCGCCCCGAGGTGATAGAGGCCCGGCTGGAGAAATTCGGCCTGCCGCTAAAAGAAGGCGAGCATTATGAGCTGGTCAACCCGCAAAATGACCCGCGCTTTCGCGATTACTGGGGCACCTATCATCAGATCAACCAGCGCCGGGGGGTGACCCCTGATCTGGCCAAGGCGATCTTGCGCACCAACACCACGGCGATTGCGGCGGTGATGGTGGCGCGCGGCGATGCAGATAGCCTGATCTGCGGCACCTTTGGCCAGTATCTGTGGCATCTCAACTATGTAGAACAGGTGCTGGGCACAAATGATCTTGCCCCGCGCGGCGCGCTCTCGTTGATGATTTTGGAAAACGGGCCGCTATTCATTGCCGATACCCATGTCAACGCCGAGCCAAGCCCGGAGCAGATAGTGCAAACCGTGCTTGGGGCTGCGCGCCATGTGTGCCGCTTTGGCCTGCAACCCAAAATCGCGCTGTGTTCACACTCGCAATTTGGCAATCTCAACACCGAGTCCGCTTTGCGGATGCGCGCGGCAATAGCCCTGCTCGATGATATGGATCTGGATTTCACCTATGAGGGCGAGATGCATACCGATGCGGCGCTGAACGAGCCGTTGCGGCGCAAGATCTTTCCAAATACAATTTACAAGGGCGCGGCCAATGTGCTGGTTTTCGCCAATTCCGATGCGGCTTCCGGGGTGCGCAATATTTTGAAATCCGCCGCCGGCGGGCTGGAAGTGGGGCCGATATTGATGGGCATGGGTAACAAGGCGCATATCGTGACACCGTCAATCACCGCACGGGGCTTGCTGAACATTGCCGCGCTGGCAGGAACGCCGGTGGCGACCTATAGTTAGCGTAGGCAATTTGATTGACTTTACACGTTTGAGCTGCGAAGAATATAGCGTAACGATGTGTTAACTTTAGGATTGAGCAATGAAAAACTTATTATTGTCTACCGTAATGGCTGCGGGTTTTGCGAGCTTCGCTACAGCGGGCATGGCAGGTGCAATCGCAGAAGAGGCCCCGGTTTCTGCTGCCGCCCCCGTTGCCCCCGCCGCCAGCGTTGATTGGTCCGGCTTTTATGCGGGTGGGCTGGTCAGTTTTGATAGCGGGACTAGCGAATCTTATTTAAATAACGTATTGGTAAATTCGCCAAATCTGGAAGCCGTTACAGCCTTTGGCGCGTTTGTCGGCTATAACAAGCAAGTGAATGCGTTGGTTTTTGGTGGCGAAATTGCGTATACCACCGGTGATATCGCAATTGTTGGGTTCTCGGGGAACGATTATACAGACAGGATCGACCTGAAAGCCCGCGCTGGTTACAGCATGGGCCGGGCCATGGTTTACGGGGTTGTTGGCTACTCCTTCGCTGATTTTGTGGCAACATCGGGCGATATCCACCCGAGCACCGGTTTGAATTACGGCGCTGGTGTGGACTTTATGGTCACCGACCGTATTTTTGTAGGCGCCGAATATTTGATGCGAAATCTTTCCGGTACCGGAACGCTCAACCCCCAAAACAGGATCGATGCCAATTTGAGTTCTGTCAGCATTCGTGTGGGTATGAACTTCTAGGCAGCCAAAAACTGTTTTTTCGAAAAGCGCCGGCCTTCAAGGCCGGCGCTTTTTTGTGGGTTTAGGGAATGGTTTGAGGGTTAATGAACAAGGGTTCATTTCCATTTGCCTTGTAGGCGCGGGCGTTTTATGAAGGCATAAAGGGCGCTTCAACACGCTGGAATTCGCCGAGGGGTGCTTTGTTTGCCGCTGGCCTTTGGGCCAACTATTCGGGAGTCGTATCATGGGATATCGGGAAACATATAAAAGCTGGCAGGATAACCCTGAGGCCTTCTGGATGCAGGCTGCCGAGGCCATAGACTGGATCGAGCAGCCGACCAAAGCGCTGGATGACAGCAATGCCCCGATCTATCGCTGGTATGGTGACGGGGTGATGAACACCTGTTATAACGCGCTGGACCGCCATGTGGCGGCGGGGCGTGGCGCGCAGCCTGCGGTCATTTATGACAGCCCGATCACCGGGGCCAAGGCGACCATTTCCTATACCGAAATGACCAACCGCGTGGCCGTGCTGGCCGGGGCCTTGGCCGGCAAAGGCGTGGGCAAGGGTGACCGGGTGCTGATCTATATGCCGATGGTGCCCGAGGCATTGGTGGCCATGCTGGCCTGCGCGCGGCTTGGGGCGGTGCATTCGGTGGTGTTTGGCGGGTTTGCTGCCAATGAACTGGCGGTGCGGATTGATGACGCCACCCCAAAAGCGGTGATCGCGGCGAGCTGTGGTATCGAGCCGGGCCGGGTGGTGGCCTATAAGCCGTTGCTGGACGAGGCCATTGCCACCGCCCGCCACAAACCCGATTTCAGCGTGATCCTGCAACGGGCACAGCTTGCGGTAGATCTGGGCGAAAATGAACATGCGTGGGAGGATTTCATAAAAAATGCCGCCCCCGCCTCCTGCACCCCGGTTGGCGGGGCGGACCCGCTTTATATCCTCTATACCTCGGGCACCACCGGCCAGCCCAAGGGGGTGGTGCGCGATAATGGCGGCCATGCGGTGGCGCTGCACTGGACAATGAAAAATATCTATAATGTCGAGTCGGGGCAGGTTTTTTGGGCGGCTTCCGATGTGGGCTGGGTGGTGGGGCATTCCTATATCTGCTACGGGCCGCTGCTGGCCGGGGCCACGGCGGTGCTGTTTGAGGGCAAGCCGGTGGGCACGCCGGATGCGGGCACATTCTGGCGGGTGATCGAGGAGCACAAGGTGGTGTCGATGTTCACCGCCCCCACCGCCTTTCGCGCCATCAAGCGCGAGGACCCGTCTGGTAAACTGGTCAAACAATATGATCTGAGCAGCCTGAAAGTGCTTTATCTGGCCGGAGAGCGCGCCGATAGCGATACGATTCTCTGGGCAGAAGCGCAGCTCAAGGTGCCGGTCATTGACCATTGGTGGCAGACCGAGCTTGGCTATCCGGCGGTGGCCATCCCGATGGGGCTGGAGCAAATGCCGGTCAGGCTCGGTGCTGCCGGGGTGGCGCTGCCGGGGTTTGATTTGCGGGTGCTGGACGAGGCCGGCCAGGAGCTGCCCGCCAATGAGCTTGGGGTGCTGGCGATAAAACTGCCATTGCCGCCGGGCACGCTGGCCGGGCTGTGGCAGGCCGAGGCGCGCTATCGCAGCGCTTACCTTGAGCGCTTTCCCGGCTATTACGAAACCGGCGATGCCGGGATGATCGACGCGGACGGCTATGTTTACATCATGGCGCGCACCGATGATGTGATCAACGTGGCCGGGCACCGGCTTTCGACCGGCGCGATGGAGGAGGTGCTCTCCTCTCACCCCGATGTGGCTGAATGCGCGGTGATCGGGGTGAAAGACGCGCTCAAGGGGCAGTTGCCGCTGGGGTTTTTATGCCTGAATACCGGGGCCGGGCGCGAGGCTGGCGATGTGGTGGAGGAATGCATCAAACTGGTGCGGCAAAAGATCGGGCCGGTGGCGGCTTTTAAGCTGGCCTGCGTGGTCGAGCGCCTGCCCAAAACCCGCTCGGGCAAGGTGCTGCGCGGCACCATGGCCAAAATCGCTGACGGTTTGGCATGGAAAATGCCGGCAACAATCGATGACCCGGTAATACTGGACGAAATCACCCAGGCCTTGTGCGAAATGGGCTTTGCCAAGCGATGAATGGCAAAATGAAAGTCTTGGCTATAAGCACGACCCTACAAGAGGCGCTGTAAATAAACACAATGTTTACAATGATTTAACAGATTATAAACTTTTCCATATATAAGTTTACCAAAGATAAATTGCAAAAGGCTAAGCGGGGCTACTCGATTTGCAAAAAGCAAAGGCATATTTTGTCATTGGTGCAAATTGCAACAATATCATGGCAATTCGTGGGAAAATACGCGGTTTTGGATTTGCATCAACATTGGCACAAGGATCGAGGGACCGTGAAAGGAACACGTAAATGAACCGTAAAGTTAAACTCATGGCACTGGTTGCCGCCGCCGTGGCGGCGCTGGCATATCTGTATGTGGGCACGGATTTGTTCAACAATAAAGATGTGCCGGTTGCCGCGCCGCCGGAGGATGCAGCGGCGGGTTCGGCCATGCCCGAAACCCCC
>WFQA01000052.1 GCA_015487255.1 Paracoccaceae bacterium
CTGCATGATCTTGGCAAGAGCCGGCGGGTTTTTTGGGTGGATTTCTCTGCGCCGGGCGATGGCGGCTGCTTTGCGCTTTGTGATCCGGTTGCGGTAAGCGGGGTGGGGCAGGGGCCAAAGGTGCTCTCTTGCGCCTTCAGCCAAACCCTTTCACCCGAGCGGTTCAAAGCCCAGAAAAACGCGTTTTTCAAGCAGCATTTCCAGTATCTGCATGCGTTTGACCGCCCTGGTATTTATGATTATTTCGCCATCACCGCCGGGCCGCAAAGCCTTGCCGCGCGCTATGGTGCGCAGCCGGATTCCCCCTCGAAACGCACAAAATGCTTCTCCAGATATACGGATATGTCGGATGCCTAAAACCCCGGTCAAACCTGCCTCGCGCCCTGATGGTGTGGGCCTGTTCCAGCGCATCAAACTGTTTCGACAGGATATTTTCGCCTCGCAACCCGCCAAGCTTTACAAGGCGTGGATGGCCGAAACCCGCACGCCATTTTACCGCTCGTTCCTGATCAACCAGCCCGATCTGGTGAAGCGGGTGCTGAAAGAGCGCCCCGATGATTTTCCCAAATCGCCGGTGATCCATGACACGTTAAAGCACCTGCTGGGGGATTCGGTGTTTGTCACCAATGGTGCGCAGTGGAAGCGCCAGCGCCGCATTATTGACCCGGCCTTTGAGGGCGGGCGGTTGCATGAGGCCTTTCCGGCCATGCGCGCCGCCGGGCTGGCCGCGCTGGAGCGGCTGGGGGATGGTGGCGCGTGTGAGATGGAGTTCGAGACCGCGCATCTGACGGCGGATGTGATTTTCCGCACGTTGTTTTCCATGCCGATTGGCGATGAGGTGGCGACAAGGGTTTTTCATGCTTTTCGCGATTACCAGCGCACCCAGCCTTTGTGGAATGTGGCCGGGTTGTTGCAACTGCCGGCCTGGGTGCCGCGCTTTCGCAGCAAGAAATCCGAAGTGGCGGCGGGGGAGATTCGCGCGCTGCTCGAAGGGCTGGTAACGGCGCGCGAGGCGGAGATTGCGGCAGACAGCGCGCCCGATGATCTCGCCACCAAGATCATGACCAAATCCGACCCCGAAACCGGAGACAGGTTTGGCGCGCAGGAGATGGTTGATCAAGTGGCGATCTTCTTTCTGGCGGGTCACGAAACCTCGGCCTCGGCATTGAGCTGGGCGCTTTACCTGCTGGCGTTTGACCAAGACGTGCAGGCGCGGCTGGCCGAGGAGGTGTCCGGGCTGGATATGGAGAATATCGCCTTCAAAGACCTTTCCAAACTGCGCTTCACCCGCGCGGTGTTTCGCGAAACCCTGCGGCTTTACCCGCCGGTGCCGATGATGGTGCGCCGGGCCGGGCAGGAAGAAGAAATGCGGGATCGAAAGGTGCCCAAAGGCTCGATGGTTATCCTCAGCCCGTGGCACCTGCACCGCCACGAGCGGCTGTGGGAGCGGCCGGACGAGTTTGACCCGGATCGCTGGGAAAGCGAGAACGGCAAAAAATGCGGACGCGAGGCTTATATTCCGTTTTCAGCCGGGCCCCGGGTATGCACCGGGGCCGGGTTTGGCATGGCTGAAGGGGTGCTCTTGCTGGCGATGTTGGTGCAGAAATACCATTTCGAGATTATCCGCGAGCCGGTGCCGGTGGCTTATCTTACCGTGCGGGCCAAAGACGGGATATTGCTGCGGCTGACACCGAGGGCGCTGTAAGCCCGGCATGTGCGGGTTTTGCCGCTGTTTGAAATAATAGAGGCCTGTGTTATGTGGTCGTTACAAAATAGGGGAAAAGCTTGCGAAAGACAGAAAAATGGCAGCAAAACCGCCTGCTATAAGCCGAGCTTACAAAATGCGAGGAACGTGTTTGGGCTGCACTCGTTAGTGGGGACCAATATACTGACTTTCCGGACCTTTGAACGGGTGCTTAAATTCGAGCCCAAATCACATGCGACGAAAGGTTTCGGGATAGTCGATGACCAAACCATCTTTATCGAGAACAAGCTCAGTGCTAAAATTACGAAACAGCCCTTCATAAAGGTAACGACTATTGGGCGTTAAACATGTGTATCGTTGGTCTGCTCGCTGTGGCAAAAATATCCCTTCAATCTGGCTTGGTAGTGGCACATATGCCGCGTGAATGTCTTGGCTCTCATTTGTTAATAGGCTTAAACGTTTGATCGGCAGCGTGTTCGTTGCGGGTGTGACGCCAATATCAACATCGAAACAACCGTCTAGCTCCGCTAGTGGAGCATTAGTTATCATATCCCGCCAATGCCCATTGCCATCGGATTCTACACGCAACTCTGGACCGCCTATATAGCGAACTTCAACCTTTCGGGTCCTAAATAACTCGTCAGTTTGTACAAAATAGTGAGCGCCATACTGACCACCTCTGGTTCCCACGACGGCCCCTTCCAAGGACAACGATCCAGACTCCTGAATAAGTGTGCAAAATTCAAGCCCCTGATTCTCCCAGTCGCTCCAGCGCACATTCGCTCTCATTTATGACCCTAAACTTTATCTTTTTTGCACTTCATATATGAAGTGAATATATGAAGTGAACGGCGGTCGCAATGGGCTCTGAGACGACATCTGAAAATTTTTGATATAGGGCCATTTTGACCAATTGAAATAAACGTAAATTCAATTGAGGACAACGAGCGAACCATTTTTCAGTCCGGCGAGCGAGGTGTGTCAAGCTCGTCATCGTAGCGATTTCTTTCGCTTGTGGAGGGAAGTTGAGTGGGATCGATTTGTGTTTGCAGCCATGCCAGCACATAAAGCCTGATGGCGGTGGCCAGACCCGATGAGCCTAGCCTTGCGTCGTCGATCTCGGTGGCGAGGCCGTTGATGGTTTTGCCCTCGGATTGCGCGATTTTCAGAAAGGCGCGCCAGAAGGGTTCCTCCAGCGAGACCGAGGTGCGGTGGCCTTGCAGCGTGAGCGAGCGTTTCTTTGGCCGCGCGTCAGACATCGCGTTTGTGGAGATCGAGCACCCGCGCGGCCTGTGAGCGCC
>WFQA01000053.1 GCA_015487255.1 Paracoccaceae bacterium
CCAGCGGATATAATGAGAGACACGCCAAAAATCGCTTTCATCGTAATACTCGTTTCTGAACAACGCCCGAAATTGGCACTTCAGGCGGAATGGTTAAGGTAACAACGCGCAATTTCTACCAAATTATACACTTATAGTAAAGTGAGTTTTTCACAGCAAACAACCTGGGCCTGATTGCCGCAGAATATGACATGGCCGACAGGCTGACAGCCATTCGCCGCGCCATCGCAAACATAAGCCCCGCCATCCTGTAATGAAATAAAATTTGGAGCGGGCGATGAGATTCGAACTCACGACATCTTCGTTGGCAACGAAGTGCTCTACCACTGAGCTACGCCCGCTTCGTGCGCTGATATATAAAGATTCACCAAGGGGCTGCAAGCCCAAATTAGAGGGTGGCGGGAATTATTTCCGCGGCAAGTGGAATCCGGCAATATATGGGCAAATCAGACATGCGTCGCAGATTTGTACCGGGCCGGCGCCTTAATCCTGCGTGCGAGCTGAAAAATTTAATAATTATTGTTAAATCCGTGTTTTGCTGGCCCGGTCGATAATGATCAATGTGAATGCCGCCATATGAGAAACTCAACCGCTATGAAACCTGATGAAAATGCGCAAAGCCTGTTCGAGTTCCAGGAAATAACGCAAAAAATACTGCATCTTTCCAGGTCAAACTCCAACCCCAAAGCGTTTCTATTGGAATCCTTGCGGCTAATCCTGTCTGCCAGTTGGCTGAAATCATTCCAAAAAGGCGGAATCTTCATAAAATCCGAAAATGCCGATATTCTGGAAATGGTCGCCGCTGTCAATCTTGAGCCGGAAATAGAGACCCGCTGTGCACAGGTGCGTTTCGGGCATTGTCTGTGTGGCCTGGCGGCGCAAAGCAAAACCCTGCGCTTCACCCCCTGCGGCGACAAAAGATATGACCCCCATCTAAAAAACATCACTCCGCGCGGCCAGTATAATGTGCCGATTCTGGATAAAAGGCAGGGGGTGCTTGGGGTTTTGGTGATTTACCTGCCTTATGGCCACCGGGAAAATGAAATTGAAACATCGTTTTTGGCGATGATCTCCGACCTGATCGGCGCTCTTATCGAATTCAAGAAAAGCCGCAACGAGCTTGGATTGCTCAAATCCAGCATCTCGCGCCATATGATCGTTTCGCGCTCCGATGCCGAGGGCAACATTGTCTACGCCAATGAAAAATTCTGCAGGGTTTCCGGCTATTCACAGCAGGAGTTGATCGGGCAAAACCACCGGATGCTCAATTCGGGCTACCACAAGCCCGAATTTTTTGCAGCGATGTATAAAACCCTGGCCAAACGCGGCATCTGGTCTGGCACCATACGCAACAAGGCCAAGGATGGCACGTTTTACTGGGTGGAAACCACCATCGTGGCGGTTAAAAACCTGCTGGGCAAGCCGGACGGGTATTTTTCCGTGCGCAAGGATATCACCAAAATCCACAGCCAAAAACTGGAACTGGCCAGGAAAAACCGCGAGTTGGAACTGGCGATGGAGAACATGTCACACGGCTTGTGTTATTTCGACCAAAATGATCGCCTGATCGGCTGCAACAGCAAATATGCGCAAATCTACAACCTGCCGGACGCCATCACTGCGCCGGGCACCCCTTATACCGACATCCTGAAATACTGGAAGGAGAACAACCGGCATTTCACCAGCAACCATGATAAATACTTCACCAACAAAAGGCTGGGCAACATGGCCCCGCGCTGCTGGAAAACCACCGATAAAATAAATGATAACCAGTATATAGAGGTGGCTTTCCAGCGGCTGGAGGATGGCTGCTGGCTGTCCACCCATTCCGATGTGAGCGAAAAGATGTTGCGGGAAAGGGAGTTGATCACCGCCAAAAACGACGCCCTGGCCGGGGTGAAGGAAAAGAGCGAGTTCCTGTCGATCATCAGCCACGAGCTTCGAACGCCGCTGAACGGGGTGCTTGGCATTGCCTCGCTGCTGAGCACATCCGGGCTTGATGAAGAGCAGCAAAAGCTGGTTGGCATTATTCGTGAATCCGGCGAATCCCTGCTGCACACGATCAACAGTATATTTGACTATAAAAAAATGGATGCCGGCAAGGTAAAGCTTAATCTGGAGCCGTTTGACCTGAAAGAGACGCTTACCGGCATTGCTGGTCTTTATGCCGGAAAAGCGGCCGAAAAAGGGGTTTGGCTGGATCTTGATTTTGCTTCGGGTCTGCCGCAGAAGCTTTTGGGGGATGAAAAGCTGATAAAGGTTGTGGTGGCAAATCTTGTGGAAAACGCGGTCAAGTTCACTGAAGAAGGTCGGGTTGAAATAGCGGTTTCCTGCACAGGAACTGGCGGGGTGATGGCTGTGGAAATTGCGGTAAAAGATACCGGGATCGGTATTGGGCAGGATGAGATCGGCAATATTTTCAGGGTATTCAGCCAGGAAAACGGATCAGACACTCGCAAAAAAGGCGGTGCCGGGCTGGGGTTATCCATTGCCAAGAAAATTACTAACCTGCTGGATGGCAGTCTCGAGGTGACCTCGTCCCCCGGTGCGGGGTCGGACTTTAGGTTTTCCCTTAATCTGGCGAATTGCGGGATATGATCGGTCAAACCCGGCAGAGGCTGCTTCAGCGCAGGGGAAAATCGGGCAGTATTTGTGCAAAATCGGGCACGGGCCCGGATGGTGTTTTGGGTTTCTTACCCCCGCCAAACAGCGTCGCATAGCCGTGCACCAGAGACCATACCAACACCTCGGTGCTATGCTCGTGCCCGCCCACGGGAGCAAAGGGCGCGCAGGCTTCGCGCAGCACCTGATAGGCATGGGTGGATTCCTGCTCCAGCTCATTCAACACCGAATCGTTGATCTGCTGCTTGAGGTCACCAAAATCCTGAAACATGAAGCGGAACAGCGCCGCATGGCTGGCTGAAAATGCCAGATACCCCTGACAAATGGCCAATAACTTCGCCCGTGGCCCTGGCGCGGCGCTGGCCCGGTGCTGCTCCATTATCCGGGCAAATATCCTAAAGCCACGCGCTATAATCGCAGCTTTCAAGCTAACCAGGCCATTGAAATGATGCGCCGGCGCCGCATGTGAAACCCCGGCAAGAGCCGCGCATTTTCGCAGGGTCAGAGCCGCCGGCCCGCCCGCCTCCAGCAGATCCAGCCCGGCGGTGATCAGTGCCTCGCGAAGATCGCCGTGATGGTGTTTTTCCTTGCTCATACCAGGAGTTTAGCTCACCGCTTGACAGTGTCAAGTTGTGTTGTTAACTTGACACTGTCAAAATAGAGGATACATCATGACCAACTCACGCATACCCCTGATAATTGCCACAGCTCTGAGCCTGCTGATTGCGCTGATTTCTTACCGCTTTCTGATACTCGGCCTACCGCTTTCCTTTCCTGAAATGCTGGCGCAAATCGAGGAGCGGCGGATCGCCTTTATCCTACATGTCGCGCTTGGGCCATTGGCACTGGGCATCGGGGCTGTGCAATTTCACCAAGGCTTACGAAAACACAAGGCGCTGCATCGCTGGCTGGGGCGTATTTATGCCGTGGCGATACTGATCAGTGGCTCTGCCGGGCTGGTGATCGCGATGAATGCCGCTGGCGGGCTTTCCGCACAGATCGGGTTTTCGATATTGTCGGTGCTCTGGGTGGTGGTAACCGCCAATGCGGTGCGCCACGCCATGGCGCGGCGGATTGGCAAGCACCGGCGCTGGATGGTCTATTCCTTTGCGCTGACCTTTGCCGGGGTAACTTTGCGGCTGTGGATCCTGCCTTTTGCGGTGATGGGTTTCAGCTATACCGGGGCGTCGATCTATCTGGCATGGCTGGCTTGGCTCCCCAACCTGGCCTTTGCCTGGTGGTGGCTGAACCGCAAAAACCTGCCACAGGCGCAAAACTAACAGCGCGGCGCGGGCGCGATGTGGCAACAAAGCGCTTCCCTCAACGCGCCGCCACCCTTGCGCCTGTTGATGCCTTTCACCCGGCCAAACGGGGTGCCATGGTTTCGAGGGGGGCAAGCCCCCGCTCAACCATGGCATATTTTTCAGCAAGCTGAAAAATGGCTGGCCGGCGGCGGTGGCCTCGCTGCGCTCGGCAAGGGCGTAAATGGTAATATCGCACACCAATACAGGGCTGGGTAGCAGCGATCGCGCAATCCGGAATTACAGATCCATTTCCACCAGCAGATCCTTGGCATCCACCTGTGCACCAGCGCTCACATGCACCGCTTTCACCGTGCCGTCCGCCTCCGCATGAATGCCGGTTTCCATCTTCATCGCCTCGATGGTCAGCAGCAAATCCCCGGCTATCACCTTCTGCCCCGCGCTTACACATACCGTGGCGATCAGCCCCGGCATCGGTGCGCCGATATGGGCAGGGTTGCCCATCTCCGCCTTGGGGCGCCTGGCTACGCTGGCCGCCGCCTTGCGGTTGGCAACCCTGATCACCCGTGGCTGGCCGTTCAACTCAAAGAAAACCTTGGCGTCACCATCATCATTGGTTTCGCCCACTGCCTGCAGGCGGATCTCCAGGGTTTTGCCGGGGTCGATCTCAACGCTGATCTCCTC
>WFQA01000054.1 GCA_015487255.1 Paracoccaceae bacterium
CCGCTTGAACGGGCCAAGCCCGGTCAGTTCCTCTATATCTTCTTCCACCGCCTCACCCTCGGCCTGCAAAAAATGCTGCACCGCTTCGGCAAAGCCCTTATCCCTGATCCAGTGCAGCGCGTAAACCGGGCTTGGCAAATATCCGCGCGCCAGCTTGTGCGCCCCCTGCGCCCCGGCCTCGACCCGCGACAGGCCAAGCGCTATCGCCGCCTCGATAGCACGGTAATAACACAGCTCAAAATGCAGGGACGGGTGCTGCTCGATCGCCCCCCAATAGCGGCCATAAAGCGTATCCCTGCCAATGAAATTAAGCGCACCGGCAATGAAGCGGCCACCCCGCTCGGCCAGCAGCAATAGCATATCCTGGCGCAGATGCTTTTGCGCCTCGTCAAAAAACTGGCGGGTCAGATAAGGCGTGCCCCATTTGCGCGCGCCGGTATCCTGATAAAACCGCCAGAAGGCATCCCAGTGTTCGGGGCGGATCTCATCCCCGCTGAGCGCGATGATCTCGCCACCAAAACCTTGCGCCGCGCGCCGCTCCCTGCGGATGTTTTTGCGCTTGCGCGAGGAGAGATCGGCGAGGAAATCCTCAAAGCTGCCATAGTTCCGGTTTTGCCAGTGGAATTGCTGGTTGCGCCGCTGCATCAGGCCGATCTCGGCGCCAAGGTCAAATTCATGCCGGGTGCAAAAGGTAAGGTGAAAGGAGGAAAACCGGTTTTTATCTGCAAGCTGCACCGCCCCTTGCAGCAGGGCGCGGCGGGTGTTGTCATCATGGGCCAGCAGGCGCGCGCCGCTGGCCGGAGTAAAGGGCACGGCGGCTTGCAGTTTGGGGTAATAGCTGCCACCGGCGCGCTGATAGGCATCGGCCCAGTTGAAATCAAAAATATACTCGCCCTGGGAGTGGGATTTCAGGTAAAGCGGCATTGCCCCCAGCAGCTTGCCAGCCTGATGGGCCAGCATATGCCGGGGCTGCCAGCCGGTGCCGGGGCCAACCGAGCCGCTATCCTCCAGCGCCTGCAAAAACCGGTGGCTGGTGAACGGGTTGCCATCGCCCAGCCTATCCCACGCAGCGGCGGGCACTTCATGCAGGCCGCTGATCAGCGATATTTCATATGCCGCAATGCTCAGGGCAGGTATCCCTCAAAGGTGATATTGTCAGACAGGTGGCGGGCTTCCTGCGCGTCCTCCGCCGATTTTATCGTCCAGCACAGCACCGGGTTGCCCTGTTGGCGAATCTGCTGCACGCGCGGCATATCGAGGCTTTTGAACTGGTGCGAAATGAAGCTGGCCCCGGTCGCCGTGAAATCCGGGATCCCCGCCAGCTCCTCGGCCCGCCGGCGCGGCAGCAACTGCCAGACCTCCCTGGCAAACGGGCAGGTGACCAGCCCGCGAGTGATCTTTGGCGCATGGGTTTGCATCTGGTAAATCGCATGGGGGTTGAGCGACATCACCGCCAGCGGGCCGTCATATTGCTTTAGCAGCTCGGCCACCCGCGCCTCCAGCGGGCCGACATCCGCCCCCATCGCACCATCCTGATCCTTGATCTCGACCAGCAGCGCCACCTGCCCGGCCACCTGCTCCAGCACCGCGCCAAGGGTCGGAATAGCGGAGCCATCAGGCAAGGCAAGCCCAGCCAGCTCAGCCATATCGCGCTGGCGCACCGCACCTTTGGCACCGGTGAGCCGCGCCAGATCGTAATCATGAAAAACCACCGCCTCGCCATCACGCGACAGCTGGATATCCAGCTCGATCCCGTAACCATGGGTGATCGCGGCAGCAAAAGCCGCATGGGAGTTTTCAGTTATGCCCCCGCCATGCAGGCCCCGATGGGCAATCGGCGGGTGCAGGAAGGCCGGGTGCAGATCAGGCAATCTCGAATATCCCTTCAATTTCCACCGCCACGCCCAGCGGCAGGGCGGCCACGCCAACAGCGGCGCGGGCATGGTGGCCCCTGTCGCCAAACAGTTCGACCATCAGGTCAGAGCAGCCGTTGATCACCTTGGGCTGGTCGGTGAAATCAGCGGTGGAGTTGACAAAACCGCCAAGCTTGACCACCCGCACCAGCCGCTCCAGATCACCCCCGCAAGCCGCCCGAAGTTGCGCAATGAGCGCCAGCCCGCAATGGCGCGCGGCATCATACCCTTCTTCCACGCTCACATCCGCGCCCAACCGGCCAAGGATCAGGCCATCCGGCCCGATCGACACCTGCCCCGACACAAAAACCAGATTACCGCTTTGCATGAATGGCACATAATTCGCCGCCGGGGCCGGGGCCTCGGGCAGGGTGATACCCAGCGCATCAAGCCGGGATTGAATGGTTCTAGACATCAAAGCCTCCCTTGAAAATATAGCGGCAGCCTAGCGCGGAAACCGGGCGGTGAAAACACCCTATTTTACGGGAAGCATACAATCGCGCATCCTGCCCGGCAGGCCATCGGCAACCGACACGGCCCTGCAAATTTGCGCCCCCTTGCCGAGGCGAAGCCGAGGCCACGGCGTCGCGACTCCCATTTTTGAAGGCCTCTTCAAAAATGCCACCGTTGGCAGCCCTGCCCTATATACCCAAAAACCAGATCCAGCCCGCAGCGGTAAAAACAGACGCGGTCGTGGCCAGCAGTATCGTGCTCGCCGCCACGCCCTTGGCCCGCCCATACATGGTGGCAAACACAAAAGCATTCACCCCCGGCGCCATCGCCGCCATAAGCACCGCATTGCGCATCATCTGGGCCTCGAGCATAAAAACCTGCGTGGCCAGCAGGTAAACCAGCGCCGGATGCACCAGCAAGGAAAGCCCGCTGATCATCCCCGCCTGCCCCAGCGAGGCCGTGAACGAATAGCGCGTCAATACCCCGCCAATGGCAAACAGCGCCACCGGCAAGGTGGTGCTGGCCAGCATATCAAGGGTAGAAAGCACCGGTACCGGCAAAGTAACCCCGCCGAGATTGATCACAAAGCCCAGCCCGATCCCGATCATCAGCGGGTTGCGAAACATCATCGGCAATATCTTGCGCAGCGCTTGCAAGGGTGATTGCCTGTCCCGCCGCGTCACCTCCATCGTGGTGATCCCCAGCAGGTAGCAAAACGGCGCATGCACCGAAATCAGCGCAATATTGGTGGCCAGCGCCTCCAGCCCGTAGGCCCGCTCAGAAATCGGCAGCCCCAGCAGCAGCGCATTGGAAAACAGCGCCCCGAAAGCCATCGCCACCGCCTCGCCGGGGCGGCGCTTAAAAACCACCCGCGCCAGAAAAATCGCCAGAAAAAAGCTGATGGCGGCCGCGATATAATAGGAGAGCATCAAGGGCCAGTTAAAAACCCGCCCGAGGTCCAGCCGTGCCACGCTCAAAAACAGCAATGCCGGAGCGGCAAACCTGAGGGCGAAATCCATCAGCCCATCCACCGCGCGCGTGGATATCCAGCCAAGCCGCACCGCCAGCGCCCCGCCGGCGATCAGCAAAAAAACCGGCGCGATGATGTTCAGAATTTGCGTAATCACGCGGGCAGTTCCATCACCAGCCCGTCATGGGCGGGGGTCACATTTGCCGGGGTTTCCGCCAGCACTGTCCCGTAATCCATATCGATATGCATATTGGTCAGCACCGCCCGCCCGGGCGCGGCCTTGGCTATCCACTCCAGCGCTTTTTCCAGATGCACATGGGTCGGGTGCGGTGCCCGGCGCAGCGCGTCCAGCACCCAGATATCCAGCCCCTGCACCGCCGCCCAGCTTTCGTCATACATATCCGACACATCCGGCAGGTAGGCCAGCCCGCCAATGCGAAAGCCCAGCGCATCGATACGCCCGTGTTTTACCCGAAACGGCTCCAGCACAATCTCCCCGCCCGCGCCATCAATCCGCACCGGGCCGTCGATATTGTGCAGGTCCAGTATCGGCGGATAAGCACTGCCCTCGGGCTGCACAAACACATAGCCAAAGCGCGAGACCAGCGCATTGGCCGTTGGGCCATCCGCATAAACCTTCAGCCGCTCGCGCAGGTTATAAACCACCACCCGCAGGTCATCGACCCCGTGCACATGGTCGGCATGTGAATGGGTATAGACCACCCCGTCCAGCTTCGAGACCCCGGCGGCAAGCAGTTGCTCGCGCAGGTCCGGCCCGGTATCGATCAGCGCCCTTGTGGTGCCAAAAGCGCTGACCCGCTCAACCAGCAATGCGCAGCGGCGGCGGCGGTTGCGCGGGTTTTGCGGGTCACAATTCCCCCAGTCCGGGCCAATGCGCGGCACCCCGGCAGAGGAGCCGCAGCCAAGGATGGTATAGCGGTAGGTATCACTCATTGCGGCTTCCAGGCGGCGGCCTTGCTGAACAGGCGGTCAAAATTCGCGCTGGTCTGCGCGGCGAAATCGGCGAAACCCATGCCCGTCACCTCGGCGCCGATACGGGCGGTATGGATGGTATGGGCCGGCTCGTTGCGCTTGCCTCTATGGGGTATCGGGGCCAGATAGGGCGCATCGGTCTCCAGCAATATCCGCTCTTTGGGCGCGGCGGCGAAAATAGCGCGCAGCTCGGTGGATTTCTTGAATGTGGCAATACCCGACATCGAAAGATAAAACCCCAGATCAAGCGCCACCCGCGCCAGCTCGGGGCCAGAGGAATAACAGTGCATCACACAGGAAAACCCGCCCGTTTTGCTCTCGATGGTCAGGATTTCCATCATGTCCTGATCCGCGGCGCGGGCATGGATGATCAGCGGCAGCCGGGTTTGCCGTGCCGCCTCGATATGCACCAACAGCGATTGCCGCTGGATTTCCGCGCTCTCGGCGGTGTAGTGATAATCCAGCCCGGTCTCGCCAATGCCAACCATTTTGGGGTGGGCGGCCAGTGCCACCAGTTCCTCCACCGAGACCATCGGCTCGTTAGCCGCGCTCATCGGGTGGGTGCCGGCGGCAAAAAACACCGGAGGGTATTTTTCGGCAATCGCGCGCACGTTTTTGACGGCGCGCAGCTTGGTGCAGATGGTCACCATCCGGGCCACCCCGGCCTCGCGGGCGCGGGTGATTATGGCGTCCAGCTCCCCTTCGAAATCGGGGAAATCAAGGTGGCAATGGCTGTCAACGATCTCGGGCATGGGTCTATATCTCAACTGGCCCGGCGGGCCGCCGAGTCTATCTGCAAGAAGGTATCAAGGATCACCTGCCCCGGGTCAAGGTTCACCGCGCGTGCATGCCCGGTTTTTGCCGAAATCACCTGCTGCTGTTCCGCCCATATCCGCGCCTGCGCCGCATTGCCCGAAAGCCGCGCCGCCAGAGCCAGCTCGCCATTTGCCGCCTCTACCATTGCCATGCCCGCCCCGTGCCGCGCCAGCCGCACCAGCGCCAGATCGATCAGATGCAGCATCAGCGCATAGCGGTTTTCATTACCGCGCCCGGTGCATTTATCCGCTAGCGCCAGCGCCTGCTCGCGCGCCAGCCCCGGCGCGGTGCCAATCAGGGCCATGATCTGGCCGTAAAGCCCGACCCCGTCATCCGAGAGCAGCCGCACCGCCTGCCCCGGCGCGCCGCCAGACAGCGCCGCCAGTGCCGGTGACATATCCTCCACCCGACCGACCTGTGCCAGCGCCTTGCCCATATCCGCCTCACTCAGGGCCTCGCAGCGCAGGCTGCGGCAGCGCGAGCGGATGGTGGGCAGCAGCATCGAGGGCTGATGCGCAACCAGCAGCAGCACGGTTTTTTCGGGGGGTTCCTCAAGGATTTTCAGCAAGCCGTTGGCGGCGCTGCTGTTTAGTTCATCCGCCGCGTCAACAACCGCCACCCGCCAGCCGCCATCCGCCGCCGAGAGGTTGAAAAACCCTTTCAGCTTGCGCACCTCGTCAATGGTGATCACGGTTTTGAGGCGCTTTTTCTTTTCGTCATAACCCCGGCGGCAGAGCAGCAGGCGCGGCTCGGCCAGTGCCGCCATGCGATGCAGCACCGGGTGGTTCGGGTCAGCCGGGGCAAGGGTGGCGGCGGGCGGGGTATCATCGCTCTGGGTCAGTAAAAATCGGGCGATCCGCCAGGCCAGCGTGGCCTTACCCACCCCTTTGGGGCCGGAGATCAGCCAGGCATGGTGCATGCGCCCGCCGTGATACGCATCCAGAAAAGCCATCTCCGCCGCATTTTGGCCAAACAGGTTTTTGCTGTGGCGCGGGTGCGGGGCACCCTCGATCATATCCGGCTCGGGGGGCAGGGTATCATCGCTCATGGCAGGTGGCCCTTCAGCGCGGCGCGCACCCGCTGTGCCACCGCCGCTTCATCACCATTGCCGTCAATCCCGATGCAGCGGTCGGGGAAATCGGTCAGCAACCGGCGGTAGCCATCGCGCAGTTTTTGCTGGAACCCCGCGCCGAGCTCCTCAAAGCGGTCCTCGCCCGAGTTGCGCGCCAGTCCGCGCTTCAGCCCGGTTTTTGCGTCGATATCTATCACCAGGGTCAGGTCCGGCACGCGGCCAATCACCAGCCGGTGCAGGGTGTCAACCAGCGCGCGCAGCTCCGCCCGCGCCGCGCCCTGATAAACCCGGGTTGAATCGGCAAACCGGTCGGAGATCACGATCTTTCCCTGCGCCAGAGCGGGCAGGATGGTGCGCTCGATATGGTCGCGCCGCGCGGCGGTAAACAGCAGAATTTCGGTTTTGGGTGACCAGCGGTTCGGCTCGCCCTCCACCAGCAAGCGCCGAATCTCCTCGGCCCCCGTAGAGCCGCCCGGCTCGCGGGTCAGCACCACATCGTAACCTTCGGCGCGCAAATCGGCGGCCAGCCGCTTGGCCTGAGTTGATTTGCCCGAGCCATCCGCCCCTTCAAAGCTCAGGAAAAACCCGCTGCCGCTCACAGCAATTCACCAGCCATCACCCGCGCCGACAGAATAAAAAACGCCGCCTTGAAACGGTCGATAAACCCGGCCGGCGCCACATCAGCCGTGGCCAGCAGCGCAAAGCGCCGCTCCCCGATATCGGGGATATCAATCACCAGCTCGCCCAAGGTATCACCCTTGGCGATCGGGGCTTCCACCGGCCCGTCAAAAACCACCTCGGCCTTGATTTGCGGCAAGGCGCGGTAGGGCAAAAGCAGCTCTATATCCTCCTCCGGGGCCAGTCCGACCTCGGCCTCCTCCCCCAGCCAGACATCGGCGCGGGCCAGCTCCACCTCGCCCTCAAACAGGGTTTCCATGGCAAATTCGCGAAACGCCCATGAGATCAGCCGCTCGGCCTCGCTTGAGCGCGCAGCGGCGCTTTCCATGCCGTTGACCATGACAATCACCCGCCGGTCCCCCCGCACCGCTGAGCCGACCAGCCCGAAACCTGCCTCGTCCGTGCGGCCGGTTTTCAGCCCGTCGGCACCGATATCAAGCCGCAATAGCGGGTTGCGGTTAAAGCGGTTATCCGGGGTGCGGCCATCAAAAGCGAATTCGCTCATCGAGAAATATTGGTAATATTGCGGAAAGACCTTGATCAGCCGCCGGGCCAGAAACACCAGGTCACGCGCGCTCATCAACTGGCCCTGCCCCGGCCAGCCCGTGGCATTGACAAAGGTGGATTCCATCATCCCCAAATCGCGGGCGCGCAGGGTCATTTGCCGGGCAAACTCGGCCTCGCTGCCCGCCAGTCCCTCGGCCAGCACCACCGAGGCATCATTGCCCGACAGCACAATCACCCCTTTGATCAGGTCTTCCACCGTTACCCGGTCACGCGTGTTGAGAAACATAGAGGAGCCACGCACCGCCACCGCATTGGCCGAGACCGAAAACTTCTCGTCCAGCGTGATCCGTCCCGCCTCCAGCGCCTCGAACACCATGTTCAGGGTCATCAGCTTGGACATCGAGGCCGGGGGCTGTGGGCTATCGGCATTTTTGGCCATCAAGATCGTCCCGGTATCATAATCCATGACCATCGCGGTGCGGGCCACGGTCTCCAGCGCGATGGCGGGGAAGGCGGCGGTGGTGAATGCCAGTAAAGCGAGAATGCGAAGCAAAGGTTTCATCTGGTCTCTCCTGGTCTATCTAATGAAAACAGCATCGGTAAAGCCGAGGCCCTTGATGATGCGCAACTGCGCCGTGCGCTCCCTGCGGGTGATGATCAGGGCGGTGACCACCCGGTAAAGCGGGGGTTCAATACTGTCATCAACCCTGATTTCGGCCTCGACCCCGGCCTCGCCAAGCAGGGTGACGACCTCTTGCGCGCGTTCCTCATCAGCAAAGCTTTCAACCTGGATATAGGGTTTGCGCAAGCGGCTCACCGGCTTGGCCGGCTCGGTGGAGAGCGGCACATCGGCGAGGGTTTGCTCAACGATGGCGGCAATACCGGCACCGGTGGTCACGGGGGCCGAAGGGGCGCTTGCCGGGCTTGGTGTGGGGGCCGGGATTGGCATGGGCATCACAGCCCGGCGCGGCGGGGCATCCATGGTTTGCGGGGCGGGCACGGTTTCTGCCTCCGGGGCTGGTGGCGGTGCGATCTCTATGGTTTCGCGGCGCAATACGGTGATGGAAATCTCAACCGGCGTTCCAGCCACAACACCCAGCGCGCTGGCCGCATCGGAGGAAAGCTGGATGCTTGGCCCCGGGTTTTCCCGCTCGCGGCGGAACAGCGCCCCGATCACCGATTTTCCATTGGCAATATTGCGGATGATCACCCGCTCGGGGTCGATATTGACCGGATAGGCCACCCAGACCCCGCCCAGTGAAGGCCGGCCATCCCACAGGGCTTTTTCGGAAACGCTGAAAACATCCGGGCGCTCGACATCTTTTTCAACACTGGCACCGCCAGCTGGCACCGGGGTATCGGGGGAGGAAGCCTCAAGCGAAATACCCAGCTTTGCACAGCCCGATAAAGCCAGCGCCATGGCCAATGCGCTCAGGCTTGCCTTGATCGAAAACCGATGTTTTTGAAGAATGTTCATTCCTGTCTCCTGCTCCGCCCGGTTTCCCGCCTAAAAACCCCTATCCTATCGCAAGATAGATACCGCGCTGCTCTTTGTGCCATCTTTTGATGGTCGCTGGGCGCAGTGTAAAGGAGATGATGGCACAAGGGAAGTGTCTGCCGTTGCAATAATGGCAGAGGTATTGGCCCCACCGGCAAAAATTGGCCGTTTGGTTCTGTGATTTTGCTGCAAAGCTGGATTCTGTGCTTTCAGAATCAGATTATTGCGGGTATTGGCAGCCTGTCGGAGGAGTGGCAGAGTGGTTGAATGCACCGGTCTTGAAAACCGACGTAGGTGAAAGCCTACCGTGGGTTCGAATCCCACCTCCTCCGCCACAACCTCTTGGAAACCCGTTCTCCGTTTTTGACCGCAGCCAGATTTTCTTGTTGTTTTCAAAGGTTATAGCCGACGGGCTGTTGAGTGCCTTTCCTGTGGGTTCGGCGGAAATGTTTCTCCAACCCCCGATATTCTCCAAAGCTGTTGCCTAAAGGGGTTTTGGTTCAGTTTTGTAAGTCATTGTAAAGAAACGGTAATTCAGGTTGTCGTATTTTAGAGGTTCGATTTTCCACGCGCTAGGATTGCGGGTCTGGGGGCGAAGTATTGATCGACACTCTGCTGACCCTCGCGACAACTTTCCCATCATTTTAATTTCCCGTGCTGGGCACCGCCGAGGCTTTGTCTGAAGCTTCGCTGCGGTGCCATTCGAGACGGACAAAGTGTTTGGCCCTGAGGCGAATGGAGGCCTGCCATCGCAACTCGGGAGCGGCGGCTTCACTCAAATGCGTCGATAACTGTGAGAAGCGGTCGTCGTTGAAGGGCACGAGGCCACGGTCAAACGCAGCATCCCATAGAGAGCTGACAGCAGCAGGCCAATGTACGTCCTCTCTTTCACAGTCGCTCCACCGCTTGATGTGGGACACCCGCAGCAGGGCGCGATCGACGATACCAGTCAGCCAGCAGCCTACACCAAGCAGCGTCGCGTCCACCGCGTGCCAATCTCGCACTAGGCGGTCGCCTGATCCACCTGTGTGGGGATGCGGTGCCCAAGGGCTGCGTTTCTCTTCCCCGGTAGTGTCCCGGACCAGCAGGTGGTTGATCTGAAACGCTTCTGGGAACGGATGCGCGTGCAGTTCGACATCTCCGAAGTCCGCATCCATGATCTGCACTATATCTTTGCCTGGCTGTGGTTTTCAGCGGCGGGTCGCTGGAAATGATGGGGCGGTGGCTGGGTCACGCCCAAATAGGCTCCACCAGTTCTACGTTCACCTGATCGACTCGCCGCTGCGAGCCGGGGGCAACGCCGTGGGCGAGATGCTGAAGCCGAAGTTGAAGGCAGTAGGTGAGGACACATTGTACTCCGATGGTGGCGGCACTAATGCTGGCATCTCTGCCTGTTGTCTTGGCACTTGATATTCTGCACCAGAAAATGTGCGCTCTGCCCCCTCCAAAACTTGCTTTTGGATTTCATTCATTTCATCTTGGGTTAGCCCCGTAACCAATGGAACGGTATCTAATGGCGCTCTGAAACCGTCTTTCTTAAATTCAATAATTATTGGTGCGTTGTCAGTAGTTGCTGCGGTAAGAAAACTGGTGGGTTGCCCATGTATCTCAAATAGTACATCACCACTACTATCTGTGCCAAACAAATAAGTATGCCCCTGCCCTGTCCCTGCTACTTCGGTCATCCCCAAGTTTAATGCATATCCATTTTCGGCCATTAAAATTTCCCCTCAATCATTTGAAATCAAACCAGCGCCAAGGTGAACTCTCAGTGCCAATCGCAACGATTTGTCCGTTTTCCTGCATTGCATAAACAAAGTATCGCCTCGTCAGTAGCCATCCAAAATAATAGTCTTTTCGTTCGGCGGTCAAATAAGAGCAAGACGAATTGTCACAGTAGGCATCTAAATACTCATCAACTTGCCAAGTTTCGAATATTTTCCCATCTCGAGTAACAGTTGCACCTTGCATGGAAAGCATTGTTGTTTCTTCGAATACGGCAAAACCTTCATCTTCAAGCTCAGCCCTCAATGACATTATCGAAGCCCCAGGCCCAAAGCGCGATTCCAACATATCCAACCATCCGGACGCAGAGCAAGATGCCAATAGTAAAAGAAGCAAATAAACTTTAGGAACCTCTGAACAACTCCCGCATTTTGTGATATACTTTTGATAGGCAAATCAGAGGGCCGGCTATGAAGCAGTTGAGTTTTTCGTCGTTTGAGCAATCACAGAAGAAGAAGCGCACAAAGCGTGAGGTTTTTCTGGGAGAGATGGATGC
>WFQA01000055.1 GCA_015487255.1 Paracoccaceae bacterium
CGGGTCCCACCCTTGACTCCCCGTACACAATCCCGAGCACTCACCCCATAAAACACACCTCCTCCACCCAGCTCCGCGCCAATCTGTCCAAAAGATGATAGATCAAGTGAATGGCAGCCACAAACAGCTGTTCACTCGCCGCACCAGTGGCAAGCCTGTAGTCATGCTCTCGCTTGAAGAATATAGCGCTATGGACGAAGCGCTGATCTTTTTTTCTCCCGCAAATGCAAAGGCCTTGAAGGATGCCATCAGCCGCTTGGGCCGGGGCGATGGTATCGCCAGAACCGTGGACGGGCTTGAGGTGATGGAGCGGCATGATTGTCAGCTTTGACACGCTGGCATGGGAGGGTTGCCGAGCGAAGCGAGGCCACGCCCAACGGGAGGCGACTTTTTGCGCAGCAAAACGGCGCCCGACGGGCGGGAGAGCACCAGCTGGCTTTGGTGCGGCGCTTATGGCAAGCGTTGTTTTCCGCCTGTCGGCGGCATTTTTCCGGTTAACCGCAAAAATGGCTGGCCGGCGGCGGTGGCCTCGCTTGCGCTCGGCGGTCTTATCCTTTGCCTTTCTCCCAGATTTTACCATTGATCCAGGCATCAAGCTTGGCAGCGGCTTCGCGGTCGGCGTCGGAGTTGTCTTCATCTTTCAGTGCGCCTTTATTGGCGTCATCCACCGCTTTACGCGCTTCTTTCAGCCGCCAGGTCAGGCCCTCGTCCGGGTCGGTTTCGGCTTCGGCATCGCGAAGCTCTTCCATGGCGCCGACAATGGCGAACTGGCGGGCGATATCTGCGCTGAGCGCCTGCTCGGCGAGGTCTTTGGGGGCATTGGCGCGCAGGTGGGGGTTGTCGGCGACCTGCCGGATGGCGGTGAGCTTTTGTAAGGCATCAAAGCCAAGATGGGCGGAGAGGGTTGTGTTGAAATCGGCCTGTGCCTCGGGCAATGTGGCCAGAAGCGCGTTGCCGATCTGGCGCAGGTCGGGGCAGAGATAGGGCAGGCGCTCCAACTGGCTTTCGAATTTTTCGGCCAGATCGGGGTGGTTGAGGCAGCCCAGCAGGATGGCGCTTTCGCGCACCCGGGCCTCGGCTTCCGGGCCGGTGTTTTTGGCGGCAAGCAGGGAGTTTTTGGTGTTGGGCAGGGCGTTTTGCGGCGGGCGCTTGTTCCACGGGGTGAAGCTGGATTTGCGTTGCTGATTGGGGAAAAACAGCGCTTGGCGGCGGGTTTTTATCTCTTGGCCGTAATGGGATTTTATTGAGGGGTTGTTGATTTTGCCCAGCAGGATACGCAGGTTTTTATCGAGCAGGGCCTTGCGCTCGGGGCTGTCAAAAACCTGGCCTTCGGTCTCGCGCTGCCACAGCAGGTCCACCATTGGGCGGGCGGCATCGAGCTGGGCCTGCATGGCGGGGGCGCCGCCGGATTTGATCAGATCATCCGGGTCCAGCCCCTCGGGCATCAGCACAAAGCGCAGGCTTTTGCCCGGCTCGATCAGCGGCAGGGCGGTGTCCACCAGCCGCATGGCGGCGCGGAGACCTGCCGTGTCGCCATCCAGTGTGATCACCGGTTCGGGGTGGGCGCGCCACATCAGTTGCAATTGCTCGGCGGTAATCGCTGTGCCCAGCGGGGCAACGGCATGGGCAAAACCCGCCTGATGCAGCGCGATCACATCCATATAGCCCTCGGCCACGATCAGCGCACCGGCCTTGCCTGCCGCCGCGCGGGCCGGGCCAAAATTGTAAAGGCTGCGGCCTTTGTCAAATAGCGGGGTTTCGGGGGAGTTGAGGTACTTGGCGCGGGCATCCGGGCCGAGCGCGCGGCCTCCAAAGGCGATGGCGCGGCCGCGCTGGTCGCGGATCGGGAAGATGATGCGGCCACGGAAGCGGTCATAAGGCGCGCCACCCCGGTCGGATTTGATGCTGAGACCCGCCTCGATGACCTGCGATTCTTCTACGCCTTTGGCTTTCAGGTGCTCGAAAAGCGTGTTGGAATTGGGGGCAAAGCCGATCTCGAAATACTCAACGATCTCGTCGCTCAGCCCGCGCTGCTGCAAATAGGCGCGGGCGTCCTGCGCGGCGTTGGTTTTGAGGTTGAGCTTATAGTGCTGCACCGCCATCTCCATCACCTCGACCAGCGAGTTGCGTTTGGCTTCGCGCTGGGCGGTGCGGGGGTCAGAGGCGGGCACGGACATGCCGGCCTCGGCAGCCAGCAGTTTCACCGCATCCATGAAGCCGAGGTTTTCGCTCTCGCGCACAAAGGTCAGGGCGTCTCCCTTGGCGTGGCAGCCAAAGCAATAATAAAAACCCTTGCGGTCATCCACATGAAAAGACGCGGTTTTTTCCTGATGGAACGGGCAGGGTGCCCAGTAATCCCCTTTGCCGGCGTTGGTTTTTCGGGCATCCCACATCACCTTGCGCCCGATCACATCAGCGATGGAAAGGCGGGTGCGCAGATCATCCAGAAATCCGTCAGGCAGGCTCACTCGGTGCCTCCTATTTCAAGCGATTGCATTGGTGTGCCGTCGGGCGCAAACACCCGGATGGTCTCGGTGCCATCAACCCCGCGTGTGACAACGGCCACCCAGCCCTGCCCCATGGTGACGGCCTCTGCGCGCTCGCCCTCGGGCAAGGTGAGCGTGGCGGGCAATACCGGCACGCCGGGAGGGGCGCTGCCTGTAAACCGCATGACAATCACCGCAACAATGGTTAGAAGGCCAAATATCATCACTACGGTCAGCACTGTGACCAGCCTTCGCAACAAGCGCAGGTGCGGTGGTTCTTCAAATGGGGTGTCCATGGCTGGCTCCGAAATAATAGACATTCACCTTGGTGATACATTGCCCAAGCGCTTAGATAAAGCCCTGGCGCAGGCGGTGCCCGAGGGGGTTGCGCTTTCACGCGCCCGGCTTCAGGCGCTGATCGTCGCCGGGCAGGTGAGCTGCGAGGGCGAGGTGGTGCGCGATATCAAGGCCCGCCCCGAGGTGGGGCAGGTCTGGCATGTGGTGCTGCCTATCCCCGAGGCGCTGGAGGCGCAGCCAGAGGATATTGCGATCGAGGTGGTGTTTGAGGATGCGCACCTGATTGTGGTCAACAAACCCGCCGGCATGGTGGTGCACCCTGCACCCGGCTCGGAAACCGGCACCCTGGTAAACGCGCTGCTGCACCATTGCGGCGACAGTCTTTCCGGCATTGGCGGCAAAAAACGCCCCGGCATTGTGCACCGGATAGATAAAGACACCAGCGGCCTGTTGGTGGTGGCCAAGTCTGATGCCGCCCATCAGGGGCTGGCGGCGCAGTTTGCCGATCATTCGATGGAGCGGGAGTATCAGGCGCTCTGCTGGGGGCAACCCAGCGCGGTGGACCCGCGCCTCAAGGGCATAAACGGGGTGCGCTTCGAGCCGGGCAATGTGGTACGGATTTCAGGCAACATCGCCCGTCACCGCTTTGACCGCAAGCGCATGTGCGTGGTGCGGGATATGGGCAAACACGCGATCACCCGCCTGAAGGTCGAAGCCGGGTTTGGCCCGGTTGAAAAGCCGGTGGTCTCGCTGCTGCGCTGTTGGCTGGAAACCGGGCGCACCCATCAGATTCGGGCGCATATGTCTTATATCGGCCATGCGCTGGTGGGCGACCAGACCTATGGCGGCAAGCGCGCAGTGCCAAAAGGCGCGCTGAGCGAAGCGGCGCTGAGTGCTGTGCGCGGCTTTCCCCGCCAGGCGCTGCATGCGGCAACTCTCGGGTTCAAACATCCGGTAAGCGCGGAGATTTTGCGCTTTGAAGCTCCGTTACCCGAAGACCTTGCCACACTGGTCGAAACCATGCGCAGAGGGCAGGATGCAGAGTGAGCGGTTGATATTATGGCCAATGCTGGCGCTGCTGCTTCTGCCGGCGGCACTGGCTTTTTATGATTGGGGTTTTGGGGTGCAAACCGGTTTTACAACCCGGCTTGCAGTGTGGAACCTGCCTTGGCATATCGCGGCGCTGGTAGTAATATTGAGCGGGGCACTGGCCCTGCGGCGGGGGGATTTGCACCTGCCGCTGATTGATCTGGCCGGGCTGCTGTTTTTGCTGGGGCTGAGCCTGTGGCTGAGCCGCACAGCCTCAGCCGACCCGGCACAGGCGGACCTGCTGCTCCAACGCCTCGGGCTGGCGGTGGCGCTTGGGGTGCTGGCCCATGCCGGGGCTATGCGCATGGGGGAGCGCTTTGTTTATGCGGTTTACGGCGCGTTGATCATTGGCGTGGGTCTGACCGTGCCGCTGTTGTGGCTGGTGATCTGGCAACAATATGACAAACCGGATTACTTCTGGCCATGGCTGATGCCCGGCTTTGGCGCGGTGCGGCTTTATGGCTATGCGCTGGAGGCGGCAATCGCGGTTGGGGTCGGGGTGTTGGCGGTGTTGCCTTTGCCGCGCATAAGGCAGGTGCTGCTTTGGCTGGTGCTGGTCCTGCTATGGGCGATGCTGTTTTGGAGCGGGGCGCGCGGCGGGGTGCTGGCGCTGGGTGTCGGGCTGGGGC
>WFQA01000056.1 GCA_015487255.1 Paracoccaceae bacterium
CCCAGCGTATCACTTGCTACAATGCTGAACCGCATTATGGCATATTCGCAAAACTTGAGCGAAGGTGCATAGGCGTGAAACTCCAGATTCATAAAGGCCATGCCAACCCCGGGGTTTTCCCGCAACAATTCATAAAGCCGCGCCCTTGGCAGGCGCCCGTAATAGGTGATATCCGGGTTTGCCCGCAGGCGCGCTTTTTGCTCCGGTTTTGCCGGCCCCGCCACATGGATATGCAATCGCTTGCGCCCCCCTTCTTTTGCCGATATCCGCTCAAATACCTCCAGAATAAATTCGGTTTTCCGGTTTTTGGGCTTCATCGAGCCGATAAACCAGATATTCACAGGCCGGCCCGCCGCTGGCTCAAGGCTCTCTCCCTCTGGCAGGTTGTCATAGCCCAGATCAATAATATCCGCCGGCTTGAACACCTTAAAATGGTTGGTTTCAACCGCCCAGGGGTTGCCCGCCAGCCGATGGGTAAAAACCTGCATCAGCTGGTTGGACAGGTTTTTGAAAAACCCGCGCCGCCCGCGCGCCAGATTTACCGAGCGGTGGTCAACAACAATGGTCGATTTAGCCCGCAAAAGCACCAGCCCGATGCGCAGAAAAACCACCAAAGGCACGTTTCTCAGCCGATAAAAAACATGGATGACATCAATGCGTTCGTCTGCGCATTTTTTGGCGATGCGCAGCCCCTGACGGATGGCTGCATATGCCCCGCCACCAAATCTTCGCCGCCGCAGGCACAGAAATTCGCAAAACTGCTTTTCGGTAATAAACCCGCGGTTTTTCCCGAAATCCGCAACAATCACCTTTTCAACCCGGTCAGATAAAAAAGCCAGTCGCGGAAATATCTCGGCGGCATTGGCACCGGCATCACCCAATACATTGGCTGTCACATAAAGGATTTTCATGAATCAGATAAGCGCAATGCCGTTATGCAAGACCCTTCGGGGATGTCGATTAATTGCTCTGATCTATAGGCTTTGGTGTTCCGGGTTTTGCCGGATGCATCGGCAAGGCAGAGCTGCACCCGTATTTTTTTGCCAAAGCTGAAATAGATCTGGTTCACCCCTGCAAGCTCTACTGGCGCACGCCCGATCTCGGTGGCCGCTTTTATACTGCCGTCATGGAAGGTCACCACCTGCCCGCTTAACGCCGCGCTTTCTTCAATATGGAAGCGCAAAAGCGGCTTGTTCTGGTGTAACCCCCAAGACCAGCAGGCCGCAGGGTGGCAGCGCTCCCCGTCCTCATGGGTGGTGCAAAGGGTGACATCCTTTAGTTTCGGGCAGGCTTTGTTGACCGCCTCGACAATCCGCTCATCCCCCTGGCGCGCCAAGGCCCAAACCCGCCCCATAACATAAAGCTTAACCCCCCATTCATCAGCGCGAGCATAGACATTGCGCACAATATCAGGCCAGCCACTGGCAAAATCATCGCCGCAAATGATGGTTTCGCGATTAAAAAACCGGCTGAAAAAATCAAAGTTATCACTCCAGCCCGGATCCCCATGGGTGGCATCGTCAAAGTAAAACCCGATATCGTCAGACCAGCTTTCCTGCACCACATCCGGCGCAAAGCCTTCATGCACCACCATATTGTCAATGCCGCTGGTGAATTTGTCAAAAAGCTGTCGGCTCAGGTCAAGCCCCAGCCGCTTTTTCACCCAGGGGGCGGGCTCAAACGTATCGATGGTATGGATCGGGGCGGTGCCAACGCGGTTTTTATGAATCACATTGGTCGAGGAGCCAAAGAGCGGCCCTATTTCCAGATAGACCCCGGCTTTCTTTTGCGCGGCAAGCATGCCTAAAAACTTCAGGCCGGTCAGGGTCATGGTGCGGGGGGCTTTGGGCATTATCTGTCTCTCTCCTGAGTGTTTATACGAACTGGCTTTCAAACCATTTTAGCGTTTTGGGAATGCCGCGATTTAGTGTATAGGCCGGTACAAACCCCAGTTCGCGCTGTGCGCGGCTGATATCGGCCCGGTTATGGCGCACCTCCCCTTGCATGGCCCTGGCATGAACCAGCTCAACTTCCCGCCGGGGATCATAGGACAGGAAGATTTTTGCAATCTCCAGAATCGAGGTGCCTTTGCCCGTTCCCAGTTGAAACACCCCCTGGGCATCCTGTTGAATAACGCGGGTGATCGCATCTGAAATATCATCCACATAAATGTAATCCCGGGTTTGCAGCCCATCGCCATTGATCTTCAGCCGGTTGTGCTGGAAATACATTTTGCAAAAGGCCGGGATCACGCTGGTTTTGCGCCGGGAATTCGGCCCGTAAACATTGGAAAACCGCAGGCTGGCAGAGCTGAGACCATAAGACCCCCGATAGGCAGAAAGCAAACCTTCAACCGCCAGCTTATGCGCCCCGTAAGGCGAAAGCGGCTTGGCCGAGACCGTTTCATTGATCGCCCCGTCATAGTCACCAATAATTGCCCCGCCGGTCGAGGCAAAAACCACCTTGGCCCCGGGGGCATTCAGCCGCAAAAACTCCAGCATTTTCTGGGTTTTGACCACATTATTGTCAAAGCTACGCAAGGGGTCATCAATAGATTCCTGAACCGTGGTATAGGCCGCCAAATGCACCACCACATCCGCCTGGCAATAAAGCGCCAGCATATCGTCTTGAGCAAAACAGCCAATATACACCTCGTCAAAAAGCGCTTTTTCGGCGTCGCTGGCCCCGTCAAACCAATCCAGCGCCACCAGAGTTACATCCTTTTCCACCCGCCGGAGATAGGCCGCCAGATTGCGGCCGATAAACCCGAGGCCGCCTGTCATCAACACCCGCATTACCAGCGCGCCCTGGATTGAATCGTCGAGCGGCTCAGGCGGTTTTCATATTTTCCAACCGTGGCGCTGATTTCAGCCATCAGGTTATCCGCCAGGCATATCGGCTCAAAACCAAGCGAGCACAGGCCCTGATTGCTGACTTTCAGGCTGTTTTCAGCAGCTTCTTTGCGCGGATTGTTGTGATAGGCGATGTCCACCCCGGTTTGCTTATGCAGCAACCGGGCCAAATCCCCCACCGTATGCACCTCCGAGATCTGGTTAAACACCTGAATGGGGGCCCCCACCTCGGGCGGGCACCCGGCCGCCAGATAAACACAACGGGCTGTATCCTGAATATGGATAAACGCCCGAGCCTGCCCGCCGCTGCCATAAACCGTGAGCGGGTGGCCTATTTGCGCTTGCAAAATAAACCGGTTCAGCACCGTGCCATATTCGCCATCATAGTCAAACCGGTTGATCAGATCTTCATGCGACGCCGTCAAATCCGTGTCGGTGCCCCAAACAATGCCCTGATGCAGATCGGTAATTCTGAACCCCCAGTTTTTGGCATAAAACTGCATCAGCGTATGGTCCAGACATTTGGTCATATGGTAAATAGAGCCGGGGTTGGTCGGGTAAGGAATAACAATGTCTTTATTGGTTTGCTTGACCGTGATCGGCAGATAGCCCTCGGGTATCTCACCAAAATCATCATTATACCCATAAACACCCATGGTGCCCAAATGCACAATATGCGGGTATTGCTTCAGCTCAACCAGAAGCGAAAACAGATTATGGGTGCCGGAAAGGTTATTGTTAACGGTATAAGAGCGCTCCGTCCCGCCCAGCATTGAATAGGGAGCCGAGCGCTGCTCGGCAAAATGCACAATCACATCGGCATTAAACCCCGCCAAAATAGCCTTGAATTGCTCTGGGTCATTGGCAATATCGCAGAATTTAAAACTGATATTGCCAATGTCCTGCGCTGCTTCAACGCGCCGTTCAATTGGCCGAATTGGCGTAAGCGAAGGCGCCGACAGCCGCTCCATAATCTCGCGCCGCGATAGATTGTCTACAATCAAAACCTCACAACCATTTGCCGCAAAGTGCAAGGAGGTCGGCCAGCCGCAAAACCCGTCGCCCCCCAAAATAAGCGCTTTCATATTGTTTCCTTTGGTCAACATTGTTGATGATATAATTAAAAAACTAATTAAACAAAGAAATCCG
>WFQA01000057.1 GCA_015487255.1 Paracoccaceae bacterium
CAACCCGCACCGGCCAATAGCGGATCGCCCCGGCCAGCGCACCCTCCTCCCCCCGTGCCACAAAACACAGTTCAGCCACCGGCAAAACGCCATCGCGCAACCGGTATGAACTGAGCATCTGCCGCCCCGGCCCAAAGGCAACATCATAAAGATATTCCACTTCGGGGCTGTCAGCGGGGGTTTCAGGAGTAATGCGCAGCATGGGAGCACCAGAAAAAGAGCAAAGGAAGGGTGATGGTTCACCCTCGTCGTTTCGCTCTGGATTTCATCACCCGCTCCCTATTATATGCACCTTAGCCACTTATCACGCCCTTCACCAACGGGCAATCAAGGAAATAAAATGTTTTATCAGCCAAAAAACAACAATCACGGCCTGCCGCATGACCCGTTCAAAGCCATCGTTTCACCCCGCCCGATCGGCTGGATATCCACGCTTGATGAAAACGGCGTTGCCAACCTTGCCCCGTATTCGTTTTTCAACGCCCTGTGTGACACTCCGCCGATGGTGATGTTTGCCTCCACCGGCCAAAAGCCCGATCAGCCGCAGGGCAAGGACAGCCTCGCCAATATCCGCGCCACCGGGGAGTTTGCGGTCAATATCGTCTCCTACGCCCTGCGCGAGCCGATGAACCAATCCGCCGCCTCCTTCCCCGCCGATGTGGACGAGTTCGAGGCCGTGGGGCTGCACAAGGCCGCGGGCAATGCCATCAAAGCCCCGCATGTGGCCGAGGCCCCGGCGGTGCTGGAATGTAAGCTGTTCAAAATAATCGAGCTGCCCGGCGCGGCCAATACCATGGTGATCGGTGAGGTGGTCGGGGTGCACCTGAAGGATGACCTGATCGTGAACGGGCGTTTGGATGTGACCCGCTATGCGCCTCTTTCCCGGCTTGGCTATATGGACTATGCCCGTGTGAACGAAGTGTTTGAACTGATCAAACCAGCCTGAGGGAGATGGATATGCAAACCATGATCGGAGTGATTGGCGGCAGCGGGATCTATGAGATCGACGGGCTGGAAGATGCCCGCTGGCAGGCGGTGGAAAGCCCGTGGGGCAAGCCCTCGGACGAGATCCTGAACGGCAGCCTGAACGGCATAAAAATGGCGTTTTTGCCCCGGCACGGGCGCGGGCATGTGCATTCGCCAAGCACCGTGCCTTACCGCGCCAATATCGACGCGCTGAAGCGGCTTGGGGTGAGTGATATTATCTCGGTCTCGGCCTGTGGCAGCTTTCGCGAGGAAATGGCACCGGGGGATTTTGTAATCGTTGACCAGTTCATCGACCGCACCTTTGCCCGCGAAAAGAGCTTTTTTGGCAGTGGCTGTGTTGGCCATGTATCGGTGGCGCACCCCACTTGCGGGCGGCTCGGGGCGGCCTGCCTTGAAGCGGCGCAAGCCGCCGGGGTGAAGGTGCATGAAGGCGGCACTTATCTGGCGATGGAGGGGCCGCAGTTTTCCTCCATCGCCGAGAGCAGGATGTATCGCGAAAGCTGGGGCTGCGATGTGATCGGCATGACCAATATGCCCGAGGCCAAACTGGCCCGCGAGGCGGAAATATGCTATGCCTCTGTTGCGATGATCACCGATTATGACAGCTGGCACCCCGAGCACGGCGCGGTGGATATCAACGCGATCATCAAGGTTTTGACCGGCAATGCCGAAAAAGCCCGCACCTTGGTAAAGGGCCTGCCCGAGCGGCTGGGAGAGGCGCGAAAAACCTGCCCGCATGGCTGCGACCACGCGCTCGAATTCGCCATCATGACCGCCCCCGAGGCCCGCGACCCGGCACTGGTCGCCAAGCTTGATGCGGTGGCGGGAAGGGTGTTGTAACAGCGCAATCTTCGCGCTAGGCTTGCCCCATAACCATCGGGAGATATTGAATGAAACATATATTGGCTGCCCTCATGCTGCTTGGCCCAAGCCTTGCCTCGGCGCAGGGTTATGTGATGGGGGCCGGTCGCTATACCTGTGCTGAGGTTCTCGCGATAAATGACGGCGGAGACCCAAGCCGCGTTGGCCAGCTTGCCGGCTGGATACTGGGATATTGGAGCTCTGACACTTTTCGGCAAAACAAAAATTTTGTTGATATCGTGGAGCAGGCCGGCGGCCTTGCCATTCTGGAGCTGAGCATCGAGGAATGCCGCAAAGCCCCGCCTGAAACCCTGCTCTACCAGGTCACCCAATCCATTATCAACAACACCGGCTAACCGGGCATATCACCATGCTTTATTTGCCCAAATGCAAAAATACCAACGGGCATGGTTTACCCGGAGCCAGCCAGGCCTTATAGGCTAGAAGGCGTTTTTTCGGCTAATGTTAGCCAGGCCACAAAGCTGAGGGGTGCTATGGGCAACGGTGTGATACTCGGGCGGTTTATGCCCCCCCATGAGGGCCATGTGGCGCTGGTGCGCACCGCCTCCTATCTGGTGCAGCACCTGACCATCATCCTTGCCTGCGCCGAGAATGACCCGATACCGGCCAGCGTGCGCCAGAGCTGGATGGAAAATCTGTTTCCCAAAGCCCGGGTGCTGCTGCATTGCACCCCAAGGCAGATCCCGACCAATAGTCAGGAATGGGCGGGTATCATCCGCCATCTGCACCCCGAGCCGATCAACCGCGTGATCGGCTCGGAGGATTACCTCGTGCCACTGGCCAAGGCGCTTGATGCCCAGCATTTCATCCTTGACCCGATGTGGATGGCCTTCCCCGCCAACTCGGCCGACATTCGCGCCAACCCCTATGCCCACTGGAAAAGCCTGCCGCGGCATGTGCGCCCGTGGTATCAAAAGCGCCTTACGCTGATCGGGCCGGAAAGCACCGGCAAATCCTACATGGCGGATTTTCTCGCCCAACGCTTTGGCGGGCCTTATGTGCCCGAATATGGCCGCCCCTACGAAAAATACCGCAGCCCCGGCAAATACCGCCCCGAGGAGCTGCACTTCATTGTTGATGGCCATATCGCGCATCGCAAGACCCTGTCCATGGTCGCCGGGCCGGTGCTGTTTGAGGATACCGACCCGCTGCTCACCGCGGTCTGGGCCGAAATGCTGCTGGGCCATTCACTGCCTGATCTCGAGGCCCGCA
>WFQA01000058.1 GCA_015487255.1 Paracoccaceae bacterium
ATTTCTCCCAAACCGTCCCGCCTATTGTTATCATGTGCCTTGCCTTGCCAATTCCCGCCTTGCCCCATAGCATGGGCAAAAAGCCGGAGCACTACATGAAAATCGCCTCATTTAATATCAACGGAATCAAGGCCCGCCAACCCAGATTGCTAGAATGGCTGCAGGAAAGCAACGTTGATGTCGCGCTATTGCAGGAAATCAAATCAACAGACGAGAATTTCCCACGCGAGGCGATCGAGGATCTGGGCTACAATATCGAGACTCACGGCCAAAAAGGTTTTAACGGCGTGGCGATCCTGTCAAAATTCCCGATCGAGGATGTGCTGCGCGGCCTGCCCGGAGATGAGAGCGACGAGCAGGCCCGCTGGATCGAAGCCAGCATCAACACGGTGCGGGTATGCTGCCTCTACCTGCCCAATGGCAACCCGGCACCGGGGCCGAAATATGATTACAAACTGGCATGGATGGCACGGCTATATACCCGCGCCAAGGCGTTGCTTCAATCCGAGGAGGCCGTGGTGATGGCCGGTGATTACAACATCATCCCGCAGCCGGAAGACGCCCGCAAGATCGAAGACTGGCAGGATGACGCGCTTTACCTGCCCCAAAGCCTTGCTGCCTTTCGAAAAATCCTGAACCTCGGCTATACTGATGCCCTACGCGCACTAAACCCGGCCCCGCTCACCTATACATTCTGGGATTTCCAGGCCGGAGCATGGAACCGCAACAACGGCATACGCATCGACCATTTTCTGCTTTCCCCGCAAGCTGCCGACCTGCTGAAAGCCTGCGAGATAGACCGCGACATGCGCGGGCGGGAAAAACCCTCGGATCACGTCCCGATCCGGGTGGATATCAATATTTGAGAATAGCACCCGCCGAGCGCCAGCGAGGCCACCGGCGTCGCCAGACACTGTTCAGCTTTGCTGATAAAGTGCCTTTTCCGACGGGGGCTTTAGCCTCCGGGAGGAAAAGGCAAGCTTGCCGGAATGTCAGCGTATTTTACTGCGGCGGCGCCGCGCGCGCCTCCTCGGCGACCCTTCGGGCCACCTCGTCGGCGCGTGCCGTGCAAGGGCACGGCAACCTATTGGCACCAGCGCACATGAAACCAACCATTGGCTCTTTCTCGCCGGTTGCCAACTTGCACTTCATCCGCGAAACACCAGCGCCCCAGGCAGGCCGAGCTTGAAAATATTCGATCTCCGTTAGCCAATTGCCCCAGTTTCGGATAACGCACATCCGGCCCGGAGCGCAGGGCCAGAAACCCGTCATCATCATCAGAAAGCCCTACCACCGTGCAAGCCCTGTCGCGCCCCGCAGCCTGTGGGAACACATCCAACTCGCGCAAGGCATTTGGCCATTGCCCCAGCTCCACTCCATCATTGCCAAATTTCAGCGGCCCGTAACGACCATTGATTACCACATTTCCCTTGCCTGTATTGACCTCGCAAGCCAGCCGCGCTTCGGCCTGAGCTATCCGGGCAATCCGGTCAAGCGCAGCTTCAGCCATGGCTGGCTCACCGGGGGTGCAATCACCATTGTCAAACACCGCCTGCCCCAGCGCCGTATCAAAGCACTGCCCCGCCACATTGGCGATCTGGTTGCGCTCGACCCAAAGCGACTCGCAGCTTTCCCGCCCCGATCCAAGAAAGGGGAAGCTTTGCGCAACGCCAACAACCGGCGACAAGCCAATGATAAAAATCAGATATTTCAGCATTTCGCCTCTCACTCCCCTGCGGTCACATCATGACCATACAGATAATCAAACTGCCTCATCAAGGCCCCGCCCGGCACCATGCCTAATAATTTATGCGCCGCAGAGCGAAACAGCGGATTGCGCAGGTGGTAGGACCACGCATTGCGCGCCGCAGCTTTTTGCACTCTCGTTGCCCGAGGTTTTCTTATCTTTTCATAGGCTTGCAATCCATTTTCAATCCCATCCGCCCGCGCCAAAGCCCCGGCCAGCACATAGGCATCCTCCAGCCCCATCACCGCACCCTGGGCCAGAAATGGCAGCATCGGGTGGCAGGCATCACCAAGCAACACCACCCGCCCCCTGGACCAGCGCGGCAATACCGGATGGTTAAACAGCCCCCATAAAAACGTCTCCTCAACCGCCTCAAGCAACACTTGCACTGGTGCGGCAAAACCTTTGAAAGCATTGCGCAATTCATCTACTCTTCCGGGCAGATTCCAGCCCATGTCAGCCCAGCCCTGCCGCTCTTCCACCGCCACAAAATTGATCAGTGAGCCACCCCGCAGCGGATAGGCCACAAAATGCCGCCCCTTGCCCATAAACACCTGCGCGGCGTTTTCAAACAACCCATCCGGCAGCTGCGCACTGGGCACCAGCCCGCGCCACGCCACCTGCCCGGTAAAGCGCGCCGGCTCCCCATCCAGCGCCAAGCCGCGCAGGGTCGAGCGCACCCCGTCCGCGCCGATCAGGCAGGGCGTGCGCAGGGCTTGGCCATTGGTGAATTCAAGCTGCACTTTGCTCTCGCTGGCGCTTATCCCGCTTAGCCGATGGTTGAAAACCAGCTCGGCACCGGCGCGCAAAGCCCCCTCTTCCAGCACTTTGAGCAGGTCAGCCCGGTGAAATTGCCAATAGGGCTGGCCATAACGCGCTTCGGCCGTTGCCCCCATCGGCAAGCGCACCACCTCGGCCCCGCGATAGTCACGCAGCACCACCGCTTCAGGCGTGTTGGCCAGCTTTGCCGCCGCCTCCCGCAGGCCCAGCGCCTTCAGCACCACCACCCCGTTGGGGCTGATCTGCAGGCCCGCGCCCACTTCGCCCAACGCCTCCGCCTGCTCAAACACCCGCACCCGCGCGCCTTTTTGCGCCAGCGCCGTGGCCGCGGCCAACCCGCCAATCCCGGCGCCAATAATGGTAAATTCCCGATCCTGCATATCCATCTAAGCCTGCCTCACAATACCTTTGCCAAGAAGATTCTCTGCATTTCCCATACCCAGTTCCTCAATGATTTCAAGCGTATGCGCCCCGTCTTTCGGTATATCCGCCCGCAGAGGGATAGCCGCACCAAAGCGCGGGGCCACGGCGGGGTGGCGGATGCCCATATGGGTTTCAAGCGCCCCCCGAGCCGCCATATGGGGGTCGCGGGCCACCTCGTCATAGGTCAATACCGGGGTGACACAGGCATCGCTATCGGCAAAAACCTCAATCCACGCCGACATGGTTTTACTGGCAAATACCTGCTCCAACCGCTGCATCTGCTTCTTGTGCAGGGCCTGCTCGTGCTGGGGGCCAAAGCTATCGGCATCGATGCCAAGCTTTGCCAGCAGCTGAGCAAAAAACTTCGCCTCGATACTGCCCACCGCCATGAAGCGCCCGTCAAGCGTTTGGTAGCAGCGATAATACGGCACCCCGCCATCCAGCCAGTTGGCTTGCCGCGCCGTGCGCCACGCCCCCGCTGCATGCATGCCGTGCACCATGCCCATCATCGCGTTCACCCCGTCCACAATCGCGCCATCCAGCACCTGCCCCTTGCCACTGCCCTGCCGGGCAAACAGGGCCGCCAGAATCCCCATGATCAAAAACATCGAGCCACCACCATAATCCCCCACAAGGTTGATGGGCGGGGGCGGGGGGCGGTCGGCATCGCCCAGCGCGTGCAAGGCGCCGGTGAGCGAGAGGTAATTTATATCATGCCCGGCCAGCAAAGCGCGCGGCCCCGCCTGCCCCCAGCCGGTCATCCTTGCATAAATCAGCCCGGGGTTGGCCGCCAGCATCGGGTCTGGCCCCAGCCCGAGGCGCTCCATCACACCGGGGCGGTTACCCTCGATCAAAACATCGGCGCGCACACACAGGCGGGTGGCCAGCGCCACTCCTTCGGGGGTTTTCAGGTCGATCACGATCGAGCGTTTGCCCCGCCGGTCAATGCTTTGCTCATGCCCGATCTCGCCGCGCTTTGGGCGGTCCACCACCACCACATCCGCGCCAAGATCAGCCAGAAGCTGCCCGGCAAAAGGCGCCGGGCCGATCCCGGCAAATTCAACGATTCTCAGCCCATCGAGCGGACGAGGTCCAGCCATTTGAAATTCCTTTATCTGCGCTTCAATTTCACCGTTCAGGCTTACAACACCCCGCCCCGATGCCAAAGCGGAAAACCCGGTATTTGCCCAAAAGGCCGTTAACCCCTATACTCCCCGCGCGCCGCGCAAAATGCGCTGCATCAATAAAGGAAAATCCTATGCTTACTTTGATTATCAGTATTGTTTCCGGTGCCGTGGGCGGTAATGCTCTGGGCGGTATTTTGAAAAAACTCAACCTTGGCACCATCGGAAACACCGTTGCCGGTGCCATTGGCGGCGGTCTTGCCGGCCCGGTCATGACAATGTTTTCGGTTGGGGAGGGGGCTGCGCCGCTGGCGGGCATGGCCGGGGCTGCCGGAAGCGGCGATATCGGCTCGATCATCGGGGCAATTGCTGCTGGCGGGGCTGGCGGCGGCGCGCTCACCGGGGTTTTGGGGATGGTCAAGAAGATGATGGGCAAAGGCGGCGCATAAATGCAAATTCATGCATCCTGCCAATGATCGGGCGTGGCCAAAGCGGCCGATCACGTATTATTTTGCCATTTTGAACAGTTTTCCCTTGAAGCCCGGCAAATAAACCCGAAATTAAAGGGTAAGCATTAGGCTGCGCACGGTGCGCAGTCGCACTGAATTCGGGTAAGGAGGGCGTTATGCCATCATTTTCCACCACCCTTGAGGAGGCGATCCGCAAAGCGCTGAGCCTCGCCAATGAACGCCGCCACGAATTGGCCACGCTGGAGCACCTGCTTTTGGCGCTGGTAGACGAGCCGGAGGCCCGCAAGGTAATGACCGCCTGCGCGGTTGAGCTGGACAAGCTAAAACGCCAGCTCACCCGGTTTATCGATAATGATCTCGATGCGCTGATTTCAGAGATCGAGGGCAACGAGGCCGCCCCAACCACCGGCTTTCAGCGCGTTATCCAGCGTGCTGCCATCCATGTGCAAAGCTCGGGCCATGCGGAGGTGACCGGCGCCAATGTGCTGGTGGCAATCTTTACCGAGCGCGAGAGCCACGCCGCCTATTACCTGCAACAGCAGGATATGACCCGCTATGACGCGGTCAATTTCATCTCCCACGGGGTGGCGAAAGACCCGGGCTTTAGCGAGCATGTGCCGCTGCAAGGGGCCGGAGATATGGCCGATGACGTCACCCCGGACGAGAAAAACGAAACCGCGCTCGACAAATATTGTGATGATCTCAATGCCAAGGCGCGGTCTGGCAATATCGACCCGCTGATCGGCCGCCAGCACGAGGTGGACCGCTGCGTTCAGGTCTTGTGCCGCCGGCGCAAGAACAACCCGATACTGGTGGGTGAGCCGGGGGTGGGCAAAACCGCCATCGCCGAGGGGCTGGCGCGCAAGATCGTTGACGAAGACGTGCCAAAAGTGCTGGCCGAAACCACAATTTTCTCGCTCGACATGGGCGCGCTTTTGGCGGGCACCCGCTATCGGGGTGATTTTGAGGAGCGCCTGAAGGCTGTGATGAAAGAGATGGAAGCCCATGATAACGCGGTGCTTTTCATTGATGAAATCCATACCGTGATCGGGGCCGGGGCCACATCTGGCGGGGCGATGGATGCCTCCAACCTGCTCAAGCCCGCCCTGCAAGGCGGCAAGTTGCGCTGCATGGGTTCCACCACCTATAAGGAATACCGCCAGCATTTCGAGAAAGACCGCGCGCTGGCCCGGCGCTTCCAGAAGATCGACGTGAACGAGCCAAGTATTCCGGATGCGATCAAGATCCTGATGGGGCTGAAGCCGTATTTTGAAGAGCACCACGATATCCGCTACACCAATGACGCAATCAAAACATCGGTTGATCTGGCCGCACGCTATATCAACGACCGCAAGCTGCCCGACAGCGCGATTGACGTGATCGACGAAGCCGGCGCGGCGCAAATGCTGCTGACTGAAAACAAGCGGCGCAAAACGATTGGCGCAAAAGACATCGAAAACGTGGTGGCCAAAATCGCCCGCATCCCGCCGAAAAACGTCTCTAAAGACGATAGTGAAGTGCTGCGGGACCTCGAAAAATCCCTCAAGCGGGTGGTGTTTGGGCAAGATGCCGCGATAGAGGCGCTTTCAAGCTCGATCAAGCTGGCCCGCGCCGGGCTGCGCGAGCCGGAAAAACCGATTGGCAACTACCTGTTTGCCGGGCCTACGGGCGTGGGAAAAACCGAGGTCGCCAAGCAGTTGGCTGACGTGCTCGGGGTGGAGTTGCTGCGCTTTGACATGTCTGAATACATGGAGAAACACGCGGTGAGCCGGCTGATCGGCGCGCCTCCGGGCTATGTCGGCTTTGACCAGGGCGGGCTGTTGACAGACGGTGTGGACCAGCACCCCCATTGCGTGCTGCTGCTCGATGAAATCGAAAAGGCGCACCCGGATGTGTTCAACATTCTGTTGCAGGTGATGGACCACGGCAAGCTGACCGACCATAACGGCAAAGCGATTGACTTTCGCAATGTGGTGCTGATCATGACCAGCAACGCGGGTGCGGCCGAGCAGGCCAAGGCGGCGATTGGCTTTGGTGATACCCGCCGCGAGGGCGAGGATACCGCTGCCATCGAGCGCACATTCTCGCCTGAATTCCGCAACCGGCTTGATGCGGTGATCAGCTTCAGCGCCTTGCCGCGCGAGGTGATTCTGAAAGTGGTCGAGAAATTCGTGCTTCAGCTTGAGGCCCAGTTGATGGACCGCAATGTAACCATCGAGCTGAGCGAGGCCGCGGCCAACTGGCTGGCCAAAAAGGGCTATGATGACAATATGGGCGCCCGCCCGCTGGGCCGGACCATACAGGAACACATCAAAAAGCCATTGGCGGAGGAGCTTCTGTTTGGCCGCCTCGCCAAGGGCGGCTCGGTGCGGGTTGAGGTGAAGGATGGCAATATCCATCTGGAGATTTTGGAGCCGGAAAAGCTGCGGATCTCCACCCAGCAACCACCGATGCTGACAACCGACTAAGGCTGGCCAAGAGCCCGCCGAGCGAAGCGAGGCCACCGCCGCCGGCCAGCCGTGTTTTCAACTTGTTGAAAACCGTGCCTTTTCCGAGTGGGGGTTTACCCCCGCAGAGGAAAAGGCAAGCCTGTCGGTGAGGGCAGGATATTTTACTGCAGCGCCACCGCGCGCGCCTCCTTCGGCGACCTGAAGTCGTCGGCTTCGCCTTCCTTTGTTCAGGGCACCTCGTCCGCGCGTGCCTCGCTACGCTTGGCAGGGCGAATGCATCTATGCTTTTCGAAACCTCAAAGATTGCGCTATGCCCCAGCTTATTTCCACGGCCAGCATACCCAATATAAAAAACGAGGCTCCGTTGAGCAGTGCATAGACCATCCATGCCGAGAATAAATACCGCGCTGCCGCATCATAGCGCGCCAGTATCAGCATATTGAGCTTGAGCCGCACCAGCGACCATACGATCACAACCGAGCCAAGCAGGTTGGCAAAAAACACATGGAAGATATCCGGCTCAATCATTTGCCCGGGTAAACCGGCCGCCGCTGCCACCCAGGCAATTCCTTTCATCAGGAGCAGAAATGTCCATGGAGTCGCGAAAACGGCTGTTACAGTAAGATCATACCACGCACTTGCCCGGTAAATTTTACGAAATTGCACTTCACTCAGCATTCAATTTTCCTTTCTTTATTGAATGCCGGCAGATATAAACCTTTGACAATAGTCCAAGGTCAAGCAAAAAATGCGCATCGGTGAAGTATCTCAAATTACCGGCGTCAGCCGGGATGCCCTCCGGCTTTATGATCGGCTTGGGCTGATCAGTTCTATAAGGCGCAATAATGGCTATAGAGATTATAGCGAGATCACCCCGCAGCTTGTTATCATGATCAAACTGGCCCAATCCCTGGGGTTTACGCTGGCTGAAATAGCGCCCGAAATGCACGCGATCGCCAAGCAGGGTTTGGGCAGTGAAGAGGTGGCCAGGCTGCTTGCTGCCAAGCTTAAGGATGTCGATGCCCGCATCAG
>WFQA01000059.1 GCA_015487255.1 Paracoccaceae bacterium
ACCGGCCCGTTGCAGGCAGGTGCGCCCAAACACGGGCCTTATGATGTGATCATCATCGAGGGCGGGGTGGGCGAGGTGCCTCAGGCGTTGATTGACCAGCTCAAGCTTGGCGGGCGCATTGCTGCGATCATGATGGATGGCGCGCTGGGGCGCTGCATGATCGGGCTGAAGGCCGGGCACGGGGTGGATTGGCGCTGGGCGTTTGATGCCACCGCGCCGGTGCTGCCCGGTTTTGAAAAACAGACGATCTTTGCGTTTTAACCACACCCCCCTTGCGCCCTTGTCATAACAGTCTAGCCTGATCCGGTGGCAAGAATCGGAGAATCGGTATGATGCAGAACTGGCAGCGGCTATTTGGAATTTCGGCAATTGTGCTGGCCTCGACCATGCCCGCCGGGGCTGATACCCTGACTGACGCCATGCGGCTGGCCTATGAAACCAATCCTACCCTAATTTTGAACCGCGCCGCATTGCGCGCTACCGATGAAAGCGTGGCGCTGGCCCGCTCGGGGCGGCGGCCACAGCTGGTCTTGCAAGGGGTGGCCAACTCGGCCAATACACCGGCTTTTGAGGGCACGCCGATTGACACCACCTCAATCAGCCTGAATGCCAGCCTGCTGTTGTTTGATGGCGGGCGCTCGCAAATGGCGGTGGAGGCGGCTCAGACATCGGTGCTGGCAGCGCGGGCAAATTTGCGCAATATCGAGCAATCGGTGATGTTGAGTGCAGCGCAGGCCTTTCTGACCGTGCAGCGCGACCAGCAGATCGTGGCTCTGGCGCAGAATAATGTCGAGGTGCTCAAGCAGCAGGTGCAGGCAGCTGAAGACCGGTTTGCCGTAGGGGCCGTTACCCGCACCGATGTATCACAAACCAAAGCCCGGCTGGCGGCGGCGCAGGCGGTGCTGGCGGCCAACCGCGGCGCGTTGGCGATATCGTCTGAAAATTACCTTGCGGTGGTTGGTGCTGCACCGGTCAATCTGGCCCCGCCACCAAAATTGCCGCATGTGCCCGGCACCTTGGCAGCGGCAGAGGAGATCGCGCTGCGCACCCACCCGCTGATGCGCGCCGCGCACCTGTCTGAAAAAGTGGCCTTGATCGACCTTCGCCGCGCCCGCAATGCCCGGCTGCCATCGCTTTCGCTCATGGGGGAGGTCTCTTATAGCGAGAGCTATCTTGGCCCGGTAAACCTTTCGGCTGGAGATTCCTCCAGTATCGGGATAAATCTCAGCCAGCCGATTACTACCGGTGGCCGTCTGGCTGCCGCCATCCGCCAATCAGGGGCGCTATTGGAGCGCAGCATGGCCGAAACCGCCAATACAAGGGCACAGGTGCTCCAGCAAACCGCCGCCGCGTGGTTTCAACTGCAAATCGCCCGCGCTTCGATTGTTGCCACGAGATTACAGATCGAAGCGGCGCAGTTTGCGTTTGAGGGTATTACCGAAGAGGCCAATCTTGGCGCGCGCACCGTGCTGGATACGCTCAATGCCAAGCAAGAGGTGCTGACCGCGCAAAATGCGCTGATTACCGCTATCTATGACGAGCGCATTGCGGTTTACAGCCTGCTGGCCGCGATGGGGCTTTTGACTCCGGAAAACCTGGAGTTGGGGATCGAGCTTTATGACCCGACCGAGAATTTCAACCGGGTACAAAATGCGCCGTTGAGAACATTTGAGGCCAGCAAGGTGCTGGATAATATCGCAGATCGCTGGCGCTAGGGTCTGTTGACATTAGGGGATTCACAAAGCTGTTTTGGTGTGATTCACTGTATGGAACCAAAGGAGGTTCCATGCCTAGAGAGCGATTTGTGATTAGCGACCGGAGTTGGGAGCTGATTGAGCCACTGGTTCCGGGCACGCACCGGACCCGTGGTGTCACGGCCAGGGATACTCGATTGTTCTTGGAGGCGGTGTTGTGGAAAGCGCGGGTTGGCGCGCCATGGAACAGCGTGTTCCGCCGTTTTCGCCGCTGGGCGCAAGCCCATGTTTTTGAACGCATATTCGAGGCGGCGTCAAAAGACCCAGACTTTGAGCATGCCATGATCCCCTCTCGGCGATGCAAGCATCGCCTGCCGGGCAGCGGATGGCAGCATCGTTAACCTCCACCAAAAGGCGACGGGCGCAAAAGGGGGACTCAAGCTCAAGCGATTGGGCGATCAAAAGGCGGGCTCACCACCAAAATCCTAGCGCTCACCGATGCCGCCGGGGCGCTTGTACGCTTCAAATTCCTGCCCGGCCAGCGCAGTGAATTGATCGGGCTAAATGCCGTGATTGAAGGCTTGAGCGTAAACGGTTGGTTAGGACCGCAGTTCATCGATCATGATGCGAGCGATGGATTTGTCGTCGCATTTTCGATCAATCAGAAACTGTCTGATACCACCATCGCAGGTTCGGATGTCAGCGATAAGTTCTTTCAGAACATCCATGCCGCTACAT
>WFQA01000060.1 GCA_015487255.1 Paracoccaceae bacterium
CATGGGGCTGGGGGTGAGTTTTGAAAAGGTCGGCGGGTTTGATCCGGTGGCCTTTGACGAGGGTTGTGTGAGTGCTGTGCGCAATGCGGCCAAGCGGCTGGGCTATAGCCATCGCGATATCATTTCCGGCGCGGGGCATGATGCCTGCTGGATAAACCGGAGCACGCCCACAGCGATGGTGATGTGCCCTTGTGTGGATGGGCTGAGCCATAACGAAGCCGAGGAGATTTCAATGGAATGGGCCACGGCGGGGGCGGATGTGCTGCTGCATGCGGTGGTGGAAACAGCGGAGATTGTGGAATAGACGCTGGTGCCGGAGCGGGGGCCAGCCCCCGCACCCCCGGAGTATTTTTCAAAGAATGAAGAAACCGGCGAATTGGAGGATGAAATGACCAAAGTTATCAAAGGCGGTACAGTTGTAACCGCAGACCTGACATATGAAGCCGATGTGAGGATCGAGGATGGAAAGATCATCGAGATCGGGCCGAACCTGAGTGGCGATGAGGTGTTGGACGCCACCGGTTGTTACATTATGCCCGGCGGGATTGACCCGCATACGCATTTGGAGATGCCGTTTATGGGCACCTACTCATCCGATGATTTCGAAAGTGGCACCCGCGCGGCTTTGGCTGGCGGCACCACGATGGTGGTGGATTTTGCATTGCCAAACCCCGGCGAGAGCCTGCTGGATGCGCTGAAGCGTTGGGATAATAAATCGACCCGCGCCAATTGTGATTACAGCTTCCATATGGCCGTCACATGGTGGGGTGAGCAGGTGTTTGATGATATGCAGGCGGTGGTCGGGCGCGGGATCAACACGTTTAAGCATTTTCTGGCCTATAAGGGCGCGCTGATGGTCAATGATGACGAGCTTTACGCCAGTTTCACCCGCTGTGCCGAGCTGGGGGCCACGCCTTTGGTGCATGCGGAAAACGGTGATGTGGTGGCGGAGCTGACAGCGCAATTGCTGGCCGAGGGTAATACCGGCCCCGAGGCGCATGCCTATTCCCGCCCGCCGCAGGTGGAGGGCGAGGCGACCAACCGCGCGATCATGATCGCTGACATGGCCGGTGCGCCGCTTTATGTGGTGCATACCAGCTGTGAGGAGGCGCACGAGGCCATTCGCCGGGCGCGGATGCAGGGCAAGCGGGTGTGGGGGGAGCCGCTGATCCAGCATCTCACACTGGACGAGAGCGAGTATTTTAACAAGGATTGGGACCATGCGGCGCGGCGCGTGATGAGCCCGCCATTTCGCAATAAGCAGCATCAGGATAGCCTTTGGGCCGGGCTGCAAAGCGGCTCGCTCTCGGTGGTGGCGACCGATCATTGCGCTTTTACCACCGAGCAAAAGCGCTCGGGCGTGGGGGATTTTTCCAAGATACCCAACGGCACCGGCGGGCTGGAGGACCGGATGCCGATGCTGTGGACAAACGGGGTTGGCACGGGTCGTTTAACGATGAACGAGTTTGTGGCCGTGACCTCGACCAATATTGCCAAAATTCTGAATTGCTACCCGAAAAAGGGGGCGATACTGGTGGGGGCGGATGCGGATATTGTAGTGTGGGACCCGGATAAGGAAAAGACCATAACCGCAAGCGCGCAGCAGTCGTCGATTGACTATAATGTGTTTGAAGGCAAACAGGTCAAAGGCCTGCCGCGCTTTACCCTGACACGGGGGCAGGTGGCGGTTTATGACGGTGAAATCCGCACTAAGGAAGGGCATGGGGATTTCGTGGCGCGGGCGCCGAATGCAACGGTGAACAAGGCGTTGAGCAAGTGGAAAGATTTGACCGCGCCGCGGCCTGTTGAGCGCACCGGCATTCCGGCCAGCGGGGTCTGAGCGTGGGTGTGCCTTATTCTATGGGATTAAATCGGCGGTTTGTGTTTTTTGCGCTTCTGTCTGGCGTCGGTTCTGTGGTGCTGGTCACGGTTGTCGGGCTTGGCACAGCGTTGATCGGAAACATCTTTTTTCAACAGGAAATTGAGGTTCCTCCCGGGTCCGGGATCATCACCGAAATGGTAACCATCTTTTTCCTGACGACCATGATCGGCCTGGTGATGGCCGTCACGGCATTGCCGGTGACATTGCCTGGAAGTGTGATTGTCTGGTTTGTCAGCCTCAAGTATTTTTCCGGCAGAGTGACCGAGAAATGGCGCATTCGGATTTCTGCCGGCCTGTCGGGCCTGGCAGGCGCAGTTGGGTTCATTTTGTGGGTGAACTGGATGAACTCGATAGGCGGGCCGGGCTTTTGGCCCATGTTTACTCTGGTTCCGCTGGTGATGGTGGCGGCCATAGCCTCGGCTGAATTTGTCTACCGGCCTGCTGGAAAGGCTGTATTGTGATGGCGCGAAATGACCCGGATAGCAATCGCGCACCGGCCGAGACGGTTATATCAGCCAGCAACCTGTCGCTGACGTTTGAGACCAATGACGGGCCGGTGCATGCGCTCAAGGATGTGGACCTGACCATCAACCGTGGTGAGTTTGTCAGTTTCATCGGGCCTTCGGGCTGTGGCAAAACCACATTTTTGCGGGTGCTGGCAGACCTTGAGCAGCCCACCGGTGGCAGTGTGAGTGTCAACGGTATGACGCCGCGCGAGGCACGCATGAAGCGGGCTTATGGTTTTGTTTTTCAGGCGGCCGGGCTTTACCCCTGGCGCACGATTGCCGGCAATATCAAGCTGCCGCTGGAGATCATGGGGCTTTCAAAGAGTGAGCAGAATGAGCGGGTGCAAAAAGTGCTGGAGCTGGTGCATCTGGATGGATTCGGGAAGAAATTCCCATGGCAGCTCTCGGGGGGTATGCAGCAGCGGGCCTCCATTGCCCGCGCGCTTGGCTTTGATGCGGATATATTGCTGATGGATGAACCTTTTGGCGCGCTTGACGAGATCGTGCGCGACCACCTCAACGAGCAGCTTTTGGAGCTTTGGGCCAAGACCAACAAGACCATCGGTTTTGTTACCCATTCGATCCCCGAGGCGGTTTATCTTTCCACCAAGATCGTGGTGATGTCGCCGCGCCCGGGAAGGGTGCGCGAGGTGATTGAAAGCAGCCTGCCCCGCGAGCGGCCGCTGGATATTCGCGAAAGTGCTGAGTTTTTGGCCATTGCCCATCGGGTGCGCGAGGGGCTGCGGGGTGGGCATGATGATGGGTGAGTGTTTGACAATTTGCAAACGGTGCGTGGGGACCACGCACCCTACGGGGCATGGGAATGCGTAATATTCTGCCCGTCTTCACTGTGGTGATGGTGATCTTTGCGCTTTGGTATGCCTTTGCCATCGTGCTGAATAAAAACTGGGCCGAGGATAAGGCCACCCGTGGCGGCTATGAATTGAGTTTTAGCGAGCTGGTGGCCGATACCTGGAGCCAGAAAAAGCCGCGCCTGCCAACGCCGGATCAGGTGGCGGGGGAAATATGGCAATCAACCGGTGTGGCGGCGGCGAAAAAATGGCGCCGCACCGCGGGGGACCCTTTGTTTGCGCGCATATCAGAGGTGCTGAATGACAAGCGCTCGCTGATCCGCCATGCGTGGCTCACCCTTTCGGCCACCATGCTGGGCTTTGTATTTGGCACCGGGCTGGGCATTTTGCTGGCGGTGGGGATCGTGCATAACCGCGCGATGGATAATTCGGTGATGCCATGGGTGATCACCAGCCAGACCATCCCCATTCTGGCGCTGGCACCGATGATTATTGTGGTGCTGAATGCGGTGGGTATTTCGGGGCTGGTGCCCAAGGCGATCATCTCGGCTTATCTGAGCTTTTTCCCGGTGGTGGTGGGCATGGTCAAGGGGCTGCGCAGCCCCGAAGCGATGCAGCTTGACCAGATGCGCACATGGTTTGCCAGCAAATCGCAGATATTCTGGAAGCTGCGCCTGCCTTCGAGCGTGCCTTATCTTTTTACCTCGCTGAAGATCGGAGTGGCGGCCTCTTTGGTGGGGGCCATCGTTGGCGAGTTGACGATCAGTCAGGAGGGCGGGCTGGGGGCGCGCATGTTGCAGGGCAATTATTATGGCACCACGCTGACGATCTGGGCCGCGCTGATATTGGCGGCGGCACTGGCGGCGGTGCTGGTCTCCTCTGTTGGGCTGGTTGAGCGGATCACCAAGAAACGCATGGGGTTTGTGCAATGATGCTGGTATTGGCGGCGCTGGGGGTCTGGGCCATTGGCTGGGGGGTGAATATCTGGGTCTCCCATCAAAAGCCGGGGCGCTGGCAGAGCGTGGTTTCGGCCACGGTTTTTGGCGTGACAGCGGTGATCATGTGGCAGCTTGTTGTTACCGGGCTTGAGGTGTCGCCGGTTATCCTGCCACCGCCTTCGATGATCTTTACCGCTTTTGTCAGCTCCACCGATATTTTGTGGGCGGACTTCATACAAACCTTTGTGAAGGGGGCGCTGAGCGGCTATGTGATCGGCTGTAGCGCGGCGTTTTTGACCGCTCTGGCGATCGACCGTTCGAATTTCCTCAAGCGCGGGCTGCTGCCGATCGGCAATTTTGTCGCGGCGCTGCCGATCATCGGCATGGCCCCGATTCTGGTGATGTGGTTTGGCTTTGACTGGCAGTCAAAAGCCGCCGTGGTGGTGGTCATGATCTTCTTTCCGGTGCTGGTCAACACCGTGCAGGGGCTTGATGCGGCAGGCAAAATGCAGCGCGACCTGATGCACACCTATGCGGCCGGCTATTGGCAGAGCCTGTTCAAGCTGCGCCTGCCTGCTGCCGCGCCGTTTATCTTCAACGGGCTGAAAATCGCCAGCACGCTGGCGCTGATCGGCGCGATTGTGGCCGAGTTTTTTGGCTCACCCATTGTGGGCATGGGCTTTCGTATTTCAACCGGGGCGGGGCGGCTTGAGCTGGATCTGGTCTGGGCGGAAATTGTGGTCGCGGCCATTGCCGGGTCCGCATTTTATGGTATCGTTGCGCTTATTGAGCGCAAAGCTACTTTTTGGCACCCTTCGCAACGTAAATGAAGGGGCTTTCAACCAAGGGAGAAGACAATGAATATGATCAAAACTGGCCTGCTGACCGGCGCATTGACGCTGGGCGGCTTTATGGCCCAGGCACAGGATGACGTGACCCTGCAACTCAAATGGGTCACGCAAGCGCAATTTGCCGGCTATTATGTGGCGCTGGAAAACGGCTATTACGAGGATGAGGGGCTGAATGTGGAGATCAAGGCCGGTGGGCCGGATGTGGCCCCGACGCAGGTGCTCGCCGGTGGCGGGGCCGATGTGGTGATCGACTGGATGCCCTCCGCCCTTTCAGCCCGCGAAAAAGGCTTGCCGCTGGTTAATATCGCGCAACCGTTTAAAAGCTCGGGCATGATGCTGACCTGCCGCCGCGATGCCGGGGTGGAAAGCACCGCTGATTTCGCCGGCAAAACCCTTGGCGTGTGGTTCTTTGGCAATGAATTCCCGTTCCTTTCATGGATGGCGCAGCTTGGCCTTTCCACCGATGGCGGGCCGGATGGCGTGACCGTGCTGAAGCAGGGTTTTAACGTTGACCCGATCCTGCAAGGGCAGGCGGCCTGTGTTTCGACCATGACCTATAACGAGTATTGGCAGATCATCGATGCGGGGCTGACACCTGAAGAGCTGACCGTGTTCAAATACCAAGATCAGGGTGTGGCCACGCTGGAAGACGGGCTTTACGTGCTGGAAGAAAATCTGGCCGACCCGGAATTCGTTGACCGTATGGTGCGCTTTGTGCGCGCCTCGATGAAGGGCTGGAAATGGGCCGAGGAAAACCCCGATGCCGCTGCCGAGATCGTGCTGGAATATGACGAAACCGGCGCGCAAACCCTCGAGCACCAGACCCGGATGATGGGTGAGGTCGCCCTGCTGACCGCCGGCTCAAACGGTGCGCTGGATGTGGCTGATTACGAGCGCACGGTGCAATCGCTGCTGGCTGGCGGGGATGACCCGGTGATCACCAAGGAGCCAAGTGGTGCCTGGACCAGCATCATTACCGATGCGGCATTGAACTAGGCGGCCAATGCATTAAATATTAACCTGCTCCGGTAAGCTCGGGGCAGGCGTTTTACGAGGCTTTTGATGGATTCGATGCTGGGCTTTATCGCATCACTTGCGCTGGCAACTTTGTTGCTGGTCGGGCTGGGTGTGCCGATCATCAAGCGGCTGACGCTGGCGATGGAGGGGCATTTCGAGTTTTCCGGCGATAGCCTGACCAAGCGCTCGCGCCTTGCCGGATTTTTGTATTTTACCGCCTGGGCGCTGGTTTCCGTGCTGGCGTGGAGCTTTTTTGCTGACTGGTTTTTCACCGGCTCGCTGGAATATGCCCTGACGCTTTTGGCTTTAAAGGCAGAGATCGTCATCCGTATTCTGGCGGAGCTTGGCAGTGACTGAGGCGCTGAAAATCCCGAAGCTACCGGGAAAAAAGCGCCGCGAGGCCAAGCAGGCGGTGCAAGATGCGCTGAGTGACCAACGCCATTTCCCCTGCCCGTCCTGCGGGGCTGATCTGCGCTTTCACCCCGGCGAGGCGCAGATGGTCTGCACCCATTGTGAGGCCAGGGTGCCGGTGCCCGATGTGGATGACGCCGCGGCGCATATAGAGCATGATTTCCATAAATTCCTCAAAGATGACCTGAAGCGCCCGGAAATCGAGGTCAGCGCGCTCAATTGCAGCACCTGCGGGGCCAGTGTCGAGTTTGACCCCGACGAGCATTCACGCACCTGCCCGTTTTGTGACAGTGTGATCGTGGCGGATGTATCAACCCAGCGCAAACTGGTGCCACAAGGCCTGCTGCCCTTCGGGCTGATGGAAAAGGAGGCGCAGGCGGCGCTGCGGGATTGGCTCAGCAGCCGTTGGCTGGCGCCAAACGACATCGAGGAAGAGAGCAAGGCAGACAAGTTCAACGGCATCTACGTGCCGATCTGGACCTATGACAGCACCACGACGACCAGCTATAAAGGCCAGCGCGGGCGCTCGGTCGGCTCGGGCAAAAACCGCCGCACGGTCTGGACCAATGTTTCCGGCACGGTGACCGGCAGTTTTGATGATGTGATGGTTTCGGGTTCGGCCTCGGTCTCGGCCGAGTTCAAAGACGCGCTCGGGCCATGGCCGACCCATAAGCTGGAGACTTATCAAACCGAATTTCTGGCCGGGTTCCGCGCCGAAAATCACACGGTAGGGCTGGCGGAGGGCTTTGCGCAGGCGGACAGGTTTATGAAGGTCAAAATCACCGACTGGATCCGCGCGGATATTGGCGGCTCGCGCCAGCGGATACTTTCCAGCTCGACCAGCCACGCAAACCAGACCTTCAAACATATCCTGCTGCCGGTTTGGATCACCCATTATTCACTCGACAAAAAACGCTATCGGCTGAGTGTGAACGGGGCTACCGGCAAAGTTTATGGCCAACGGCCGTTTTCAATGCTGAAGCTGTTTGGCGCATCTGCGGGTGCTTCGGGGGTGATGGCTGTGCTTGGGGTTATGCTTTCCAGGGCGATGGGGGCGTAGGCCGCCGAGCGTAGCGAGGCCATGGCCCAAACGCGAGTATGTTTTTGCGTAGCAAAAATATGTGAGTGGAGGGGGCCACGGCTGGCTGTGTGCTCCGCCAAGAGTGCCTTTGCTTCGGGGCAGGGCACAAGGACCAGTCTATCTGTATAACCTTGCGCTGCCCCACCCGCTCAGCAAAGGCAAGTTTTCAGCAAGCTGAAAACCGGGTTGCCTCCGGCCATGGCCTCGGCTGCGCCTCGGTGGGGGGCTTTCAGCCCCCTGACGAAGAGTATTTGAAAAGGAGGGAATCCGCTCAGGGTTTGTGGATATGCCCCCTTTAGCGCTGCTCCGGGTTCTTATTTAAGCGGTAAATCGCACGAATTTAGTATGGAGAAACCTTAGGAATCTCTGAACAAGGCCGTGATTTCCGTGCTATAATTTTGGCATGAATTACAATTTTGGCATGAATTACGGGGGATTTGGGCTTGAAACAGCAGAGTTTTTCGTCGCTTGAGCAGGCTCACAAGAAAAAGCAAACCAAGCGGGAGATTTTTCTTGGCGAGATGGATACAGTGCTGCCCTGGTCTCGGCTGGAGGCGCTGATTTCGCCGCACTGCGCCAAGCCGCGCAAGGGCCGCCCGCAGATGCCGCTTTTGGTGATGCTCAGAATTTATTTCCCAAAACAGTGGTATGGCCTTTCCGATCCCGGCGCCGAAGAGGCACTTTATGGCACGCATTCGATGCGCGATTTTGCCGGGCTGGACCTCGCCCACAACGCCATAAAACAGTCGCAAAAACGGACGCAAAACGGCTGGTGTCGTGAATTCGAGCGGCAATCGACAACTGCCGCATGCCGAAAGTCATGTTGTTCAGAGCTTCCCTTACAGAACTGGAATTTACAGCGAAAATAAACATGGACAAACTGGCAGCGTCTTGTCATTGGTTTACCCTTGTGGACACTCAAAAATTTGGTGGCTATTTGGGAGCAGGCCACTATTTCTGCGGGGTTTATCTGCACCAAATTTGCCGAGCCCGCTACCCCGCCAGCGAGAGCATGCCGCCGGGGTGGCGCTTAATTTCACCCGCCAATTCCATCTCAAGGATCAACTCCATGGCTTCCGGGGTTGTCAATCCGCTCTCGCGGATCAGGGTGTCTTCCGGAATCGGGGCCGTGCTGAGGATTGATTTGATCGCGGCGGGGAGCGGTTGATCGGTTTTGTTGATGGTTTTTTCAGCCGGGGGCGCGGTTTTTTCTGTGTATGCGGGTGGATGGGCAATATGGACATCTGGCATATCCATTGGCAGGTAGCGTTGGGCCGCTCCGTTCAGGTGCTCGATTACATCCGCGCCCGAGCGCACCAGCCCCGCCCCGTCTCTTAGCAGCATATTGCAGCCCGAGGCGCGCGGGTCCAACGGGGAGCCGGGAACCGCCATCACCTCCCGCCCCTGGTCAAGTGCGTTGCGCGCCGTAATCAGAGAGCCGGATTTGGCCGCGCCCTCGATCACCACAACGCCCAATGAAATGCCCGAGATAATCCGGTTGCGCCGTGGGAAGTGCCGCGCCTGCGGGGCGGTGCCGACCGGAGCTTCGGATACAATCAGCCCCTCTGTGGCCAATTCAGACCAAAGCGCCTTGTTCTCACGCGGATACACGGTTTCAACCCCGCCCGCCAGCACAGCGATACTGCCGGTCGCCAAGCTGGCCTTATGCGCGGCGGCATCCACCCCGCGTGCCATCCCCGAGGCAATGACATAGCCCTCACCACCAAGCTCTTCGGCCAATATACGCGCCATGCGCTGGCCGAGCGAAGAAGCATTGCGCGCCCCGACCAGCCCCACGGTGGGTTTAGCGGCCAAGCTCACATCACCAATCGCCCAAAGCAGCGGTGGCGGGTCTGGGATCAGGGCCAGATGCGGCGGGTAACCCGGCCCGCCAAGGCAGAGCAATTCAGCCCCTGCCTTGAGCCCGGCCTCCATCTCAGCCTCGGCCTGAGCCACGCTGCATGGCGCATACCCGCGTGCTCCGGCTTTGACAGCCACCTGTGGCAGTGCATTCAGAGCGGCCTCAGCATGGCTGTGCTCGCGGATCAGGCGGATAAAGGTCGAAGGCCCAACCCGGCGAGACCGTGAAAGCCGCACCCACGCCAAAAGCTCCTCTTCGCTTTGCGGCAAGGCATTAGCCGGAATCTTGGTGCTTTGCACATCATTAAACGCAGGTATACTATCCATTAACCATTTGTCACATGGAAATGGTTAATGTGAAGTAAACAAGGTTGCAGTTGAGCCTGCCGAGCGTAAGCTCGGCCACCGGCGTCGCCAGACACCGTTCAGCTTTGCTGATAAGATGCCTTTGCCGAGTGGGGCTTTAGCCCCGCAGAGGTAAAGGCAATTTGCCGGAATGTCAGGATATTTACTGCAGCGCTGCGGGTTTGCCCTCCGTTCGGGCTTGTTGCTTGCGCAACAATTCCCTCTCGTTTGGGCCGTGGCCTCGCTGCGCTCGGCGGTCAGCCTGCCGAGCCGCCCACTGTTAGCCCGCCAATCAGCAAGGTGGGCTGACCAACGCCCACCGGCACCATTTGCCCCGCTTTGCCGCAAGAGCCGATGCCGGGGTCCATGGCGCTGTCATTGCCAATGGCGCGAACCTGGCGCAGGGCCGAAGGGCCGTCGCCGATCAGGGTCGCGCCTTTGACCGGGTATTTGATTTCGCCGTTCTCGACCTTGTAGGCCTCGGTGCAGCTGAACACAAATTTTCCATTGGTGATATCCACCTGACCACCACTGAAATTCACCGCATAAATACCGTCCTTGATTTCTTTGATCACCTCGTCAGGGCTGGCCTTGCCACTTTCCATGATGGTGTTGGTCATGCGCGGCATCGGAGCGTGGGCGTAGCTTTGCCGCCGCCCGTTGCCGGTGGCGGGCACATCCATCAGCCGCGCGTTTTGGCGGTCTTGCATATAGCCAACCAGAATGCCGTCCTCGATCAGCACATTGCGCTGGCTCGGGGTGCCCTCGTCGTCAAAGTTGATTGATCCGCGACGGTTGGGGATGGTGCCGTCATCAACCACCGTCACTCCTTTAGCCGCCACCTGCTTGCCCATCAGCCCGGCAAAGGCGCTGGTTTGTTTGCGGTTGAAATCACCTTCTAAGCCGTGGCCGATGGCCTCGTGCAGCAAAATACCCGGCCAGCCATTGCCCAAGGCCACATCCATAATCCCCGCCGGGGCGTCTTGGGCCTCCAGGTTGACCAGAGCAATGCGCAGCGCCTCGCGGGTGGCGGCTTGCCAGTGCGCCGCATCGAGCAGCAGGCTGATTTCGGCGCGCCCGCCGCTGCCATGGCTGCCCGCCTCGCGGCGGCCGTCTTTTTCAACCGTGACGGAGACATATAATATGGTCATCGGGCGCACATCGCGCCGCAATTCGCCTTCTGGGCGCAGAATCTCGACCTCCTGCAATGAGGCCCCCAATGTGGCCGAGACCTGCACCACGCGGCGATCAAGGCTGCGGGCAAAATCGTCGATCTCGCGCAGGGTTTCGACCTTGAGGGCGAAGGGGGCGTCAGTGATCGGGTCGGCGTCGGTATAAAGGCGCTGGTTGGTTTTGCCCGGGGCATCGGCGAGATGGCCGCCGCCGGTGCCAATGGCAAGGCGGGCGGTTTTGGCGGCGCGGGTGAGGGCGGGCATGGATATTTCGCTCGAATGGGCATAGGCGGCGGTTTCGCCATGGATGGCGCGCAGGCCAAAGCCCTCGCCGGCGTCGAAGCTGGCGTTTTTCAGGGTGCCATCATCAAAAACCAGGGTTTCGGCGCGTTTGCGCTCCAGAAATATCTCGCCATCATGGCCACCGGATACGGTATCGCGCAGCAGGCGCAGGGCGGCGTTTTGGTCAAGGTTGGTTTCAAAAGGGC